>JAEKMB010000293.1 GCA_019508105.1 Alphaproteobacteria bacterium | reverse complement strand
GGCTTTTGGAGGGATTCATCATGCGTCTGGCAAAGTTCCTGGCGACAGCGGCATCGCTCTGCGTCGCATCCACATCCTTTTCGGTGCTTCCGGCCTCGGCCGCCTCCATCGACAGCAAGACGGCGCAGAAAACCGCCGAGATTCCCACCTGCAGCCGCAAGATCGGCGCCCTGGCCATCCGCGAGCCGGAGACCAAATGGTGGGAAGGCCTGGGGCTGGAATCGCCCGAGGCGCTGCTGAAGGTTTTTGTGATGAAATCCGGCTGCTTTACCCTGGTGGATCGCGGCAAGGGATTTGAAATGGCGCAGCAGGAACGGGCCCTGGCGGCCGGCGGCACCTTGCAGGGCGGCGCCAATGTCGGCGCCGGCCAGGTCCGCGCCGCCGACTATATCCTGGTTCCCGACATCGCCTCCAAGAACGGCAATTCCGGCGGCACCAATTTCGGCGCGCTGGCGGGCGGTCTGCTGGGCGGCTTTGCCGGCTCGATTGTTTCCAACATCAACGTCTCCTCCAAGACGGCCGACGTGGTGCTGACCGTCACCAATGTGCGCACCAGTGAGCAGCAGGCGATCAGCCAAGGCCATGGCTCCAAGACCGATGTCGGCTTCGGCGGCGGTGCCGGCGGCTTCGGGCTGGGCGGCTTCGGCGCGGCGGGGATCAGCAACTACCAGAACACCGCCATCGGCCAGGTTGTAATCCTGGCTTACATCGACGCCTACACCAAGCTGGTGGGCGACATGGGCGGGTTGTCCACCAACGCCAAGGCCGATGCCCCGTCCCAGGCCGTCACTCTCGCCCGGCCCGGCATCATGCGCGCCAGCGCCGATGAAAAGGGCAAGGTGCTCAAGCCGCTGGAGGCCGGCGTGATCCTCTATCCCACCGGCAACAAGCAGGGCCTGTGGGTGGAAGTCTCCGACGAAGTCGGCAACAAGGGCTGGGTCTCCCAACTGTCGCTGGCCAATTACAGGCAGTGAGCCGCCGAAGGCCAGCGGATTAATCCGTCGCCAGCGACAAACCAAGCGACGAACACCGCGAGCCTGGGCGAGCCGCCAGGCGAGCCCGCCAGCACTTTTGCAGACAAACCCGATGAGCTGAACGTCCGCTTTTGACCCAAAGAGGACATGGAAATCGGCCGGTGCGCAATTCGAGTACTTTAGTGGGAACTCGCCCGAGAAAAGTTCCAAATTGAGTTCCCGATATGGTTAGGGGATAACCCTGAAAGGTTTCTGGGATTGCTGTCGAATGGCTTCGATGATGGGTGGTGCGCGCGCGGCGTTGGCTGCGGTCGCCTTAATGTGCTCTTTTTCATTGGTTCCGGCTCAGGCCGAAACGTCTTGGAAGATCGCCAAGACCGAATGGTCAGGCGCCGATGAAAAGGGTTTCGGCCTTTTCCTGAAGGCCATCGCCGAAAGCGGTTGCAAGACCAGCGTGGAATGCCTGCGCGGTCCCTGGAATCCCTATCGCGCCAGTGATCCTGCCTCCTTTGAATTCCATGCCGACTGCGCAAAATGGGTTTATATGTTGCGGGCCTATTACGCGTCGAAGCACGGCTTGCCTTTTTCCTATGTGAGCAAGATCTCGGGCGAAGGCGAAGACCTGCGCTTCAGCAAGACTTCCAACCATGCGCTCTCCCGCCGCGATCTGGTAGACAGAGGCAAAGGCATCGGCGCCAATGCCGAACTCAAGAATATCCGGGTGCAAGTCTGGACAGCCACGTACCGGATGGATCCCGCAGCGGAAACTCCGGTTCTGCAGGACTTCTATTCCCCCAAGCTGCAGCGAGGCTCCATCCGTCCCGGCACCGCGATCTACGATACCAATGGCCACGTCGTCATTGTCTATGAAGTCACCGAGGACGGACGCGTTCTGTATGTTGATGCGCATCCGGACGAGTCCGTGACGCGGGGCGTTTACGGCCCGCAGATTCCGCCAGGCACCACGCAACTGGGTGGCGGTTTCAAGAACTTCCGGCCCATGAAGCTGGTCGGAGCCGTTCCCCAAGCCGATGGCAGCCTGCGCGGCGGGCGCGTCGTGCTGGCCCGCAATGACGAAATCGCCGATTACTCACTGGAGCAGTATTACGGCCATTTGGGCAACGGTAACGGTGACGGTTCAAAGGCCAAGTTCAGCTATGACAATGCCGAGGTCGATCTTTTCCAGTATGTAAAAGCGTCGCTGACCGCAAAGTCTGCGCCGGCACCGACCAATACGATTCGCACCTTGGTTGGAACCGGCAAGTAAAGCTTATCGTCAGAAGCCGATCGGTTCCATCTTAGCGAGAAGCGGTCCGCGCCCGATCTTGTCGATCATCGCCGCGATATTGACGAGTGGGCTTCCGCTGCTTCTGCCCGGTCCCTCCGTTTCCAGGTCGGTCAGCGTCAGGCGACTGCGTCCCGAATAGCTGCGTTCGAGTTGGTTGCGCAGACTTTGCTCAGCGACATACCAGCGGGTCTTGCGCTCGTCATCCTTGCACGTGGCCAGCTCGGCTGCATCGGTGGCGCCCCAGCGGCGCTCAATGCAATGATAGGGATCGAAGCTCATCGCGAACAGCCGGTCGACCGCTGCGTCAAAGCCGAAGGACACCGGAGCGCCGGCACTGTTCTGGTAGGTGATCCGGCAGGCAAGGGTTGTCTCCCGATAGGCCTCATTCAACTTGACTTTCAGCGCCCAAACGTCCCGGTAGTCCCGCCCTTCCGCTTGCATGCGCATGATATGGTTCGCCAGGTCTAAAGTGAGCTGGGTGAATCTGGACCTCAGATTCGCGTCCCGAGAGGGCGACGAGAAGGACTCCCATTCTTTGTCTTCGGAGGCATAGATATTGCCGGGCAGGACTTCCGGCGCCGGCTTCTTGTCGATACCGGCCCGGATAGCGGCATCAACCGTCCGGCCACGCTCCGTCAAGTCATGACAAAGCGATTCAAGGCCCAGCTTTAGTTCACGGACAGGATCGAAGCTGTAGGTGCCGCCGGACATCGTCCCGCGCACATATTCGAACAGGGTGGCAGTGCGGTCCTGGTAACGGAAAATCGCGTTTTGCCCATCGCCCTGAGCGTCCGGCAAGCTGCCCCGATACTGCTCCAGCGAGAAATCCGCGATTTCGCTGTCGCTTGCCAAGACAATTCGCCCGCCAATATAGCTTCCATTGCGCAAGGTTGCGCCCACCAGTTTCAGGGGGCGGAAATTCTTGAAGCCGCCGCCCAAGGCGATCTGGCTTTGGCCGATTTGCGGGCCATAGACCGAGCGAAGCACAGTGGTGTCCGGCTCGGCGCCCATGTAGCGGACACGGCCATCTGCTTCCACGGCATAGACGATTGCTACATGGCCGTTGAGATCATAGAGCACCGTGCCGGCGCGAATGGACCCGGGCTGGATCTTCGGCGAATAAAAGTCGGGCTGCAGCCCGATCGATTGCGAGGCGTCGATGCGGTACGTCGCCGAATAGACATTGTCGCGGATATCGGAAAAGGTCGCGGCAATGGGCAAGCCGCTGCCGTGGTCGACCAGATCGCGCCGCGACAGGACGCGATTGCCTTGTTTGCTGAAGCGGATGTCGGAGCCGTTGCCGCTTATGGCATTAACGTAGCTAAAAGGAAGACCGTTCTTCCAGGCGTAATAGGCGCGCAGCGTGTAAGCCCATTTCGCGCAATCCATGTGGAATTCCAGTCCGGGGGGATCGCTGGCTCGATAAGGATTGGCACTGCTGCGCATGCATTCAGCGGTAGTGGTGCAGCCGCTTTCCGCGATCCCACGGACAAAGTCCCCGAAACCTGTTTCGTTGGCCTCCGTCCATTCCGTTTGGGTGATGCGCCATGGGGAGGGCGGCGCCGCCAGCGCCGGGTAACTTGAAAGCAGAGCGAGCAATCCAAAGATCGCAGGGCGTACCGGGCACATAACAACTCCTGCCCCGCCCGCTCAGAGAATAAAACTCGTACTGAAGCGGAAAGTTTCGTGGCCGGTATCGGCTACGAAGTCAGGACCGGCCCGTCGTCACGGAAGGGCGGCGGCGCCACGCCGTATGGTCTGTCGGGATCGCGCGGTGCCAGCGCGCGGCATGTCCGGCTTTCTGAAATGAAACCCGGATAGTCCCCGACAGCTGGCAGCATCCTGACGCCCAGGCCGCGCCTAAGCGCTGATGAATGACCGCTTTTGGCGCAAAGCGGACGTCCCTGCCCTTCCCTTACGCTCAGGCGCTCGAGCTTTGATTTGGTCGTCGCACCACGCTGCCGCTAACGACGGCCAAGTCAAAGTCCCGCGGCTTACAGCCCTCGCCCCATGCCCAAAAACTTGGCGCGGCGCTGACGCAGCAGTTCCTCACCCGACACGCCTTCCATCTCCTTCAGGCCGGCGGCGATCTGGTCGGCCACCGCGTCGATGGAGTCCAGCGGCGCACGATGCGCCCCGCCCACCGGTTCCGGCACAATCCCGTCAATCACCTTGAGCTCCAGCAGGTCCTGGGCGGTGATCTTGAGCGCCGTGGCGGCTTCCTGCGCCTTGTCGGCGCTGCGCCACAGGATGGAGGCGCAGCCTTCCGGCGAGATCACCGAGTAGATCGCATGTTCCAGCATATAGACGCGGGAGGCCGCGGCGATGGCGATGGCGCCGCCCGACATGCCTTCGCCGATGATGGTGGCGATGAACGGCGTCTTGACCGAAAGCCCCGCCGAAATCGAGCGGGCAATGGCTTCGGCCTGGCCGCGCTCTTCCGCCGACACGCCAGGATAGGCGCCGGAAGTATCGCAGAAGGAAAGCACCGGCAGGCCGAAGCGGTCTGCCATTTCGAAGATGCGCACCGCCTTGCGATAGCCTTCCGGCATGGCGGAGCCGAAATTGTGCTTGATGCGGCTCTGGGTGTCGTTGCCCTTTTCCTGGCCGATAAAGGCGATGGGACGGCCGCGGAAACGCGCCAGCCCCGCCACCACTGCCTGGTCCTCGCCAAAGCTGCGGTCGCCGGCCAGGGGCGTGAAGTCCTCCAGGATGCGGCGGGCGTAATCCAAAAAATGCGGCCGCCCCGGATGACGCGCCACCTGCACCTTCTGCCAGGGCGTCAGCCGCGCATAGGTGTCGGCCACCAGGGTGCCGGCGCGGCTCTGCAGGCGCTCGACCTCGCCGTCAATGTCCATGCTGGGGTCTTCCTCGGCGAGCTTCCTCAGCTCGACGATCTTTCCTTCCAGCTCGGCAATGGGACGTTCAAATTCCAGGTAATGCATGGCTCAAATCACCCAATGGAGCGGGAAAATGACACAGGCATCCCGGAAAGGAAATGCCTAAAGAACCCTGCCGTTCCAACAGGTTAACGCGCCTTTTTGAGGCTCTTGGCCAGGGGATGGGCGCTTCTGATCACCTTGGTCAGATGATCCCTCGCCACATGGGTATAGATCTGGGTGGTGGCGATATCGGCATGGCCCAGCAAGGTCTGCACACTGCGCAGGTCCGCGCCGCCTTCCACCAGATGGGTGGCGAAGGCATGGCGCAGCACATGCGGCGAGACTTTGGCGGGATCGACGCCGGCCTTGAGCGCCAGTCCCTTGAGCAGTTGGTGAAAGCGCCGCCGGGTGAGAAAGCCAGTTTCGCCGCGCGAGGCGAACAGATAGCGGTTGTTCTTGTCGGGGGCCGGCACAAAGACGGCGCGCACGGCCAGATAGGCGTCCAACGCGTCGCGTGCCGCCGGGCTCATGGGCGACAGGCGTTCCTTGTTGCCCTTGCCGGTGATGCGGATGAAGTTCTCGCGGGCGCGCACCGCCGCCAAGGTCAGGCCGGCCAGTTCCGAAACGCGCAAGCCCCCGCCATACAGCATCTCCACGATCAAGGTCAGGCGCAGCCCCTGGGGCGTGCGGTCCTCTGCCGCCGCCGCCAGCATCGCGTCCAGGTCATGGCCGGAGAGAATCTTGGGCAAGGGCCGCCGCGCCTGGGGGGCGGCGATGGTCTGGGTGGGATCGTCGCTCCGGATGCCTTCGCCATAAAGAAAGCCATAGAACTGGCGCAGCGCCGACAGCTTGCGCGCCTGGGTGGAAGCCGCCATGCCGGAACTGGACAGGCCGGTAAGAAAGCCCCGCACCTCATCACGGCTGGCTTTCGCGGGATCGGCGTGCCCAGCGAAATCCAGCAAGTCGCGGCGATAGGCGGCCAGAGTGTTGGCGCCGGCGCCGCGCTCGGCGCTCATCATGTCAAGAAAGGCTTCCACCAGATGGGCGGAATCAGGATTGGCGCGGCGAGTCATGGACACGAATCTAGCATGCCCCGCGCGGCTTTGTGAGCGAGCGAAGCGAGCGGTAAAAGCCGCGCACTACTAAAAAAAACACCTTTGGTGTATCGGGGATGGCATGACACTGAGCAAGACCGTGGCGCTGGTGGGCATGATGGGGGCGGGCAAGACCTCCATCGGCAAACGGCTGGCCACGCGGCTGGAGGTGCCCTTCGCCGACGCCGATCATGAAATCGAGGCCGCCGCCGACATGACGGTAGCGGAGATTTTCGCCAAATATGGCGAGCCGGAATTCCGCCGCCTGGAGCGCAGCGTCATCGCCCGCCTGCTCCGGGCGGGGCCGCTGGTGCTGGCCACCGGCGGCGGCGCCTTTATGGACCAGACCACCCGCGCCGCCATGAAGGCTTGCGCCTTCACCATCTGGCTGAAAGCGCCGATCGAGATCCTGCTGGGCCGGGTCAGGAAGCGCCAGGAAGCCGACCAGACGCGGCCCCTTCTGGCCAATGACGACATGCGCGGCACCTTGGAAAAGCTGCTGGCGGAGCGAGCGGCTACCTATGCCCTGGCCGACATGGTGCTGGAATCGGGCGACGAGCCCCATGCCGTGTTGCTGGACAAGGTCGTTGCCGCCCTCACCTCCCATGGGCTATGCGAAAGCCCATGAGCGAGACCATTACCGTCGGGCTGGGAACGCGTGCCTATGACATCCATGTCGGCGCCGGCGCGATGGCGCGCGCCGGGGAATTGCTGAAACCTTTCGCCAAGGGCCTGGTGCCCATCGTCACCGACAGCCATGTCGCCAAGCTGCATCTGCCCGCCCTGAGCGAAGCCCTGAACAAAAGCGGGATCGAAAGCCGGGCCATCATCATGGCGCCGGGCGAAGTGAGCAAAAGCTTCGCCGGGCTGGAACGGTTGTGCGGCGCGTTGCTGGATCTGGAAGTGGATCGCAAGGGCCTGGTGATCGCCCTCGGCGGCGGGGTGATCGGCGATCTCACCGGCTTCGCGGCGGGCGTGCTCAAGCGCGGCGTCGGTTTCGCGCAGATTCCCACCACCTTGCTGGCGCAAGTG
>JAEKMB010000292.1 GCA_019508105.1 Alphaproteobacteria bacterium | reverse complement strand
ACGGTGCGCGATACCGGCACCGGGATTTCCAAGGCCGATCTGGAACGGTTGGGCCAGCCTTTCGAGCAGGTCGAGAGCGCCCAGACCCGCGGCAAGGAAGGCACCGGGCTGGGCCTGGCGCTGGTCAAGGCACTGGCGGCGATGCATGGCGGCGAAGCGCTGCTGGCGTCGGCGCTGGGTCAAGGCACCACCGTGACGGTGCGGCTGCCCTATGCGGCGGTGAATGCCAAAGGCGAAAGGCTGACTACCGGCAAGGTTCTCCCTTTCCGCGCCGCCTAGGCGCGGGTCTTTTGCGCCGTGGGTTCGTCGCGCTTGCTCACGGGCGTTAAGCCCGCTCTGCGCGACGCTCCTGCCCACGTCACAAAATCCCTCGCGCCCGCGTTTCGAAAGTGGGCTACAAAATGCGGATGGAACCGCCGCCCCGTCTCAAAGCTGGAATCTTTGTGCGCGCCCTGACGCGCCGCGCCGAGGTGGCGGGGGCCTCGGCGTTTGTGGTGCGGATGGGTTCGGAAGAAGCCGGGGCGGTGATCCTCAGGGTCAACCGGCTGGACGGCCATGTCCAGGTGCTGAACCAGACGCGCGACGGCAAGGGCCGCCTGGTGTGGGCGCAGGCCTTGGGTGGTTGGACCGACGAGAAGCGCGCCGGCGAATGGTGCGACAAACAGGTGAAGTTCGATCCCGATGTCTGGATCGTGGAAGTCGAGGACCGGCAGGGCCGGGCTTTTGTGGACGAGCCAATCGTGTAAGTTGGATCCGGAAGCGTTCGCAGCGGCCAACAGCGCATATGACCCAGCAGCAACTGATCCAGACCCTCCTCCCCATTCTGATCCTGTTGCCGGTGCTGTATCTGCGGATGCGGCGCATGGCCGGGACGCGGCCCCTGAAGCTGAACCGGTTATGGATTCAACCCGCCATGATCCTGGCGGTGGTGGCGCTGGTCTTGTTGGCGCCCCAGCCCGGCCACCATGCCGTGCGCCATTTCGCCAGCCTGGACTGGGCCTGGCTGGCGGCGGCGGCAGCGATGGGCGCGGTGGGCGGCTGGTACTGGGGCCGCACCATGGCGATCGAGGTCCATCCTGAGGACGGCACGCTGATGGTCACCGGCGGCCAGGCGGCCATCCTGGTGCTGGTGATGCTGGTCTTGCTCCGGCTGGGCTTGCGCACCGGGGTGGCGGTGGAAGGCAAGGCCCTGAACCTGGATGTGTTGCTGATCTCGGACGCGACCATCATCTTCACCGCGGCGCTGTTCACGGTGCGCGCCATCGAGATGTACATAAGAGCAAAGCGGATCATGGCGCCGGCCTAAGTTCCGGTTGCCGGGAGAGGCGGGGCCTGCTACCCCCCGCTGATGAGCCGTACCCCTGCCAGCGAAGCCGCCAGACGCCGCACCTTCGCCATCATTTCCCATCCCGACGCCGGGAAAACCACCCTGACCGAGCATCTGCTTTTGCTGGGCGGGGCGATCCATGCCGCCGGCCGGGTGAAGGCGCGCGGCGAGGCCCGCCGCGCCAAGTCCGACTGGATGAAGATCGAGCAGGAACGCGGCATCTCGGTCACCTCGGCGGTGATGACCTTTGAATACAAGGATGCGGTGTTCAATCTTCTGGACACGCCCGGCCATGAGGATTTTTCCGAAGACACCTACCGCACCCTGACGGCGGCGGATTCGGCGGTGATGGTGATCGACGCCGCCAAGGGCATCGAGGCCCAGACCCGCAAGCTGTTCGAAGTCTGCCGGCTGCGCGATATCCCGATCATGACCTTCGTCAACAAAATGGACCGCGAGGCGCGCGATCCCTTCGAGCTCCTGGACGAAATCTCCGACCAGTTGCAGATCGAGATCGCGCCCATGATGTGGCCGGCCGGCATGGGCCTGAACTTCAAGGGCGTCCAGGATCTCAATGCCGGTCGCTTCATTGCTTTCAACGACGGCAAGCTGGATGGCGAGCTGAAGCACAAGCTGGACGAAGACGTGACGCTGGCGCGCGAAGGGCTGCCGCGCTTTGATCTGGCCACTTACCGCGAAGGTCATTTGTCGCCGGTCTATTTTGGCTCGGCGCTGAAGAATTTCGGGGTGGCGCAATTGCTGGACGCGCTGGCCGACTATGCCCCGTCGCCGCGCGCCCAGGCGGCGGTGGGCAAGGCGGCCCAGCCCGGCGACAAGGAAGTCACCGGCTTTGTGTTCAAGGTCCAGGCCAATATGGATCCCAATCACCGCGACCGGGTGGCGTTCCTGCGCCTGGCCTCGGGCGAATTCCGGCGCAATATGAAGCTCAAGCAATCGGGCACCGGCAAGACCATCGGGGTGCACAATCCCATCTTGTTTTTCGCCAGCGAGCGCGAGACGGTGGACGAAGCCTGGCCCGGCGACATTATCGGCATTCCCAACCATGGCGTATTGCGGGTGGGCGATACTTTGTCGGAAAGCGGCCAGGTGGTGTTCACCGGCATTCCCAACTTTGCGCCGGAAATCCTGCGCCGGGTGCGGCTCGGCGATCCCATGAAGCAGAAGCATCTGGCGCGCGCGCTGGAAAGCCTGGCGGAAGAGGGCGTCACCCAGGTGTTCAAGCCGGCCATCGGCAGCCAATGGATTGTCGGTGTGGTGGGGGCGCTGCAACTGGACGTGCTCAAGTCGCGGCTGGTGGCCGAATATGACCTGGATGCCGAGCTGGAGCCGTCGCCCTATGACAGCGCCCGCTGGCTGTCCGGCACGCCGGCCGAGATCGAGAAATTCTCCAACGCCAACAAGGGCGGCATGGCGACCGACCGTGACGGTGCGCCGGTATTCCTGGCCAAGAGCGCCTGGGAGATCGGCTATGTCGCCGAGCGTTTCCCCAATGTGAAGTTTTTAAAGACGCGGGAACGGCACGAAGTGCACGCAGAGAACTAGGCGGAGATGACCGCCCAGCTGTCCGGATAATAGCCGTTGAACGGCGAGCGCGACGACACGGTATAGGCGCCCATGGCGCCGAACAGCACATAATCGCCGTTGGCGATGCTGTCGGGCAGCAGCACCGGGCGCGGCAGCACGTCGGCGCTGTCGCAAGTGGGGCCATAGGCGCGGAAGGGGCGCTTGTCGCCACTCAGCAGCTTGGCCTTGCCGCGGGAATCCAGCGCGATGCCCATCGGCGGATAGTCTTCATCAAAGCTTATAAAGCGCTGCTCATCGAAGCTGCCATAGATGCCGTCGTTCAGGTACAGCCTGTCGCCGCGCCGCATCACAACCTGCGTCACCAGCGAGATGCCCGGCGCGCACAAGGCGCGGCCCGGCTCGCACATCACATTCAGCTTGGCCGGGCCAAGCGTGTTCAAGGCTTCCTTGATCATGTCGAAATACCAGTGATAAGGCGGCGGTTCCTGCCCGGAATAGGCCGCCGGGAATCCGCCGCCAATATCCAGCGCCGCGATCTCCACCCCTGACAGGGTGATGGTGCGCTGGGCGATCTCGATCGCCTGGGCATAGGAGAAAGGCGACAAGCATTGCGAGCCGACATGGAACGTCAGGCAGGGCGCGGCACCCGCCACCCGCACCCGCTTGAGCAGCTTGGCGGCCTCTTCAGGCCGGCAGCCATATTTGCTGGACATTTCCAGGAGCGCCCCGCCCAGCTGCGCCACCAGCCGCACGAACACGCGCAGCTTTTTGGGGCTGGCGGTTTCGGCCAGGAGCTTGTCCAGCTCCGCGGCACTGTCGACCACGAAATCGGTGACGCCGTGTTTCTCGAATGCGGCCTTGGCCTGGCCGGGCAGGCGCACCGGCGCCATGAAATGACAGACCGCATCGGGGAACAGGCTCTTCACCGCCTCAATCTCGCCCAGGCTGGCGGTGTCGAAATGACGGATACCGGCATTCCAGAGATTGGTCAGGGCGATGGGATGCGGATTGGCTTTCACGGCGTACAGCACATCGCCGGGGAAACCGTCCAGGAACTGTTTGGCGGCGCTGGCGAATTTATCGGGATGTACCAAGTAGAGCGGCTCGGACGGCTTGAGCCCTTCGATCGCCTTGAGGGGGCTCGCGAAGCGGGGCAGGGCATCAAAGCGGGCCGGTGCGTTCATGGTTTGGCGTTTTGAGCCTTCAGAGCCTCCCACGCAAGAAAAAAGGCTGCGCCGAAAGGCGCAGCCTTTTTCATGACAGTTTTATTGCTATTGCGGGGGCGGCGGCGGCGGGGCTTCGCCCAACGGCCTGCGATCCATCGGGCCGCGGCCCGGACCGATGCCGCGATGGCGGCCCATGCCCATCATCATATGCATGCGTCCGCCCATGCCGCGCATGGCGGCATGGTCCAGTTCTTCCTTCTGCGCCGGATTGAGCGCGGCATAGAGTGCCGAGAGGGATGGACGCTCTGCAGTGATATCGGTCAGGCGCCGCTTGAGCCTGATTTCCTGCCTGTCCAGCCGCGCCATCAAGTCCCGGTGCTGGCCCGGCTCGCGGGTCTCACGGGTGGCGCAGTCCGCCGCATGCCGCTTGGCGGCATCCAAGCTGACCTGTTTCCAATTCGCAAACAGCGGCTCCTGCGCCGGGGTCAGTGACAGCTTGGCTTCCAGGAAGGCCAGTTCGCCGACTTTGTGGGCGTAAATGTCCTGGCAAAACTGGCCGCGACGGTCACCGCGATCGATCACAGGGTCCATATCGGGGGGCGGACCGCCTTCGGCGCGGGGACCGGTGCCGTCGCCGGCGGCAAATTGCGCGATCATCACCGGCTTGCGCAGGACTTGCGCGGCATTGGCGTTGGTTGCGATCAAGGCCACGGTCGCGGCGCCGCACAAGGCGAGGCTGGCGATCATGGGAAGAAGGGCTTTGCGCATGGGTTTCCTCGGCGTTCTAATTGGCCGCGAGCCTAGTGAGGCCGCGTGCCCTCCGCCGCTGAATAAGGCGTAATTTAGATGAACCGGGGATGAATGGCGGCGGGGTTGAGCCGAACCTGACAGCGAGTTAACGCGAAAGACGCAGCTCGCGGATGGTCTTTTTGCCGTCGGTGGAGGGCTGATAGACGTTGGTCATCTCGGTCAAAGCGCGGTTGAACATCTCGATGGTGAAATGGTCCGGCACTTCCCAGGCATCGAAACCGACGCGGTGCTGGTAGTTCACCTGGTCATACAGAAAGTCGCCCACGGCGCGAATCTCGCCGGTAAAGCCCAGCCGGGTGCGCAGCATCCGCGCCCAGGAAAATGCACGGCCGTCGCGGAATTTGGGAAACTCCAGCGCGATCAGCGAGAAGTGATGAACGTCGGGGCCCAGGGTCTCCGGATTTTCGGAGGCTTGCAGCCGCACGCCGATGGGGGTGTTGCGGGCCAGCAGCGCCTCGCGGTCTTGTCGGAAACGCGCCAGCGATACCAGCACCGGGCCGTCCGGCAGCCCCGCATCATCCGCCACGGGCGCATAGACATCCTGCGCGTAAGCGCCGCTTTTGATCAGTTTGGTCACGCCGCTTCTTTCTCATAGGCAGCGTCCTTGAATGGCGCCATGCCCAGCCGGCGATAAGTGTCCAGGAAGCGTTCCCCGGGCTGGCGCGCCTTCAGATAGACATTCACCACCCGCTCCACCGCGTCGGCGATTTCATGCTCGCCGAAGCCTGGGCCCATGATCTCGCCGACGCTGGCGTCTTCGGCGCCGGAGCCGCCCAGTATCAGCTGGTAGAATTCCACGCCCTTCTTGTCCACGCCCAGGATGCCGATATGGCCGGCATGGTGATGGCCGCAGGCATTGATGCAGCCGGAAATCTTGATCTTCAGCTCGCCGATCTCGTGCTGGCGGCCTAGGTCTTCGAACTTTTTGGCGATGCGCTGGGCAATGGGGATCGAGCGGGCATTGGCCAGGTCGCAATAATCCAGGCCCGGGCAGGCGATGATGTCGGTGATCAGCCCGGCATTGGGCGAGGCGAAATCCAGTTCCTTCAGCTTGGCATAGATGGCCGGCAGGTCTTTTTTGCGCACATGCGGCAGCACCAGATTCTGTTCATGGCTGACGCGCACTTCGCCCAGGCTGAACTGGTCCATCAGGTCGGCAATGGTGTCCATCTGCGCCGCGGTGGCATCGCCCGGTACCTGCCCCGGGGTCTTGAGGGTGATGGTGGCGATGGCATAGCCCGGGGCCTTGTGCTTATGGACGTTGGTCGTCACCCAATTGGCGAAGTCCGGTCCGGCATCGGGCATTGTGTCGGGGAGGCCGGTTTCGAAATCGGGCGCCTTGAAATAGGCGGTAATGCGGTCCAGTTCTTCCTGCGGCAGCTGCAGAGTGCCCATGCGCTTGAGTTCCTCGAACTCGCGGGCGACGCGCCGGCGCATCTCTTCGGGACCGATGGTGTTGATCAGGATCTTGATGCGCTGCTTGTGGATGTTGTCGCGGCGGCTGTCCTGGTTGTAGACGCGCAGCACCGCTTCCAGATAGGCGAGGATGTCCTCGCGTTCCACGAATTCGCGCATCACATGCGCGACATAAGGGGTGCGGCCCATGCCGCCGCCGGCCATCACCAGATAACCGGTGCGGCCATGCGCATTCTTCACCACCTGCACCGCCATGTCGTGCCATTGCAGAGCGGCGCGGTCCGCTTGCGTGGCGCCCACCGCGATCTTGAACTTGCGGGCCAGGAAGACGAATTCCGGATGCAAGGATGACCATTGGCGGATGATCTCAGCCAGGGGGCGCGGGTCCTCGATCTCCTCGCCGGTGGCGCCGGCGAACTGATCGGCGGTGACGTTGCGCACGCAATTGCCGGAAGTCTGGATGCAGTGCATTTCCACATCCGCCAACTCGCGCAGGATCTTTGGCACATCCACCAGCTTGATCCAGTGGAACTGCAGGTTGGTGCGGGTGGTGAAATGGCCGAAGCCCTTGTCGTAGGTGCGGGCGATATGGGCCAGCTTGCGCATCTGCTTGGATGACAGGGTGCCATAAGGCACCGCGATGCGCAGCATGTAGGCGTGAAGCTGCAGGTACAGCCCGTTCATCAGCCGCAGCGGCTTGAACTGGTCTTCGGTGAGTTCGCCCGACAGGCGTCGCGCCACCTGGCCGGCAAACTGCTCCACCCGCTCGCTGACGAATTGGGCATCGAACTCGTCATAGCGGTACATGTTGGGATCGACTTGTTTCACCAGCGGATTAAGCATTGATCTGGCCTGCCTGCTTGCCGGTATGGGGATGCACTGTGGGGCCCGCGGCCCGGATGATCTCGCGCTCCTTCACCGGCACGATCTTGCCGCCCACCTCGCGGACCTCGAACAGATAGGGCGCCACGAAGGTGTTGTTCACGAGCTCCGCATTGGCGGCGGCCAGGGCGGCGTCGGCGCTGGCCTGGTCAGTATAGACCTCGCCATCGGCCAGCATCAGCACC
>JAEKMB010000119.1 GCA_019508105.1 Alphaproteobacteria bacterium | reverse complement strand
CCCTGGCCGGCGAGTTGCAGACCCAGCAAAAGGAATTGCAGCAGAACAACGAACAGCTCGAACTCAAGGCGCGCGAGCTGGCGGAACAGAATGTCGAGGTCGAACGCAAGAACCAGGAAATCGAGCAGGCGCGGCGGGCGGTGGAAGAAAAGGCCAGCGAGCTCGCCCTCACCTCCAAATACAAGTCGGAATTCCTGCCCAACATGTCGCATGAGTTGCGCACCCCGCTCAACAGCATCCTGATCCTGGGTCAGCAACTGGCGGACAATCCCGATCAGAACCTGACCCTCAAGCAGGTGGATTTTGCGCGCACCATCCATGGCGCGGGCACCGATCTGCTCAATCTGATCAGCGACATCCTGGATCTCTCCAAGATCGAGTCCGGTACGGTGACGGTCGAAGCCGAGGAAGTCGGTTTTGCCAATGTCGTGGAAGCCGTGGCAAGGCCGTTCCGTCACGAAGCCGAAGCCCGCCAGCTGGGCTTCAAGGTGAGTTTGGACCCGAAACTGGGCCGCAACATGCTCACCGATTCCAAGCGGCTGCAGCAGGTGTTGAAGAACCTGTTGTCCAACGCCTTCAAGTTCACCGCTCAGGGCCAGGTAAGCTTTACGGTCAGCGCCGCGGAAGAGGGCTGGAGCCCGGGTCATCCGGTCCTGGGGCAGGTTGCTAATGTGGTGGTGTTCGAAGTCTCCGACACCGGCATCGGCATCCCCGCCGAAAAGCAGAAACTGATCTTCGAGGCCTTCCAACAGGCCGATGCCAGCACCAGCCGCAAATATGGCGGCACCGGACTGGGGCTGGCGATCAGCCGCGAACTTTCCAACCTGCTGGGCGGCGAGATTCAGCTGCGCAGCACGCCCGGCGCCGGCAGTACCTTCAAGCTCTACCTGCCGGTGCGCTATGTCGGTCCGGCCAATGCGACGCGCCCGGCGCTTCCGTCAATGGCCGCCCCGGCGCTCTCCGAAAGGCTCGTCGAACAGATTCCGGACGATCGCGACCAGATCGCTCGGGGCGATACCGTGCTGCTGATCGTCGAGGACGATCCGCATTACGCCCGTATCCTGATGGACATGGCCCATGAGGAAGGCTTCAAGGTCATCACCGCCAGCCGGGGAGAGGACGCGCTGGAACTGGCGGAGGAATATAACCCCGCCGCCGTCTCGCTCGATATCTTCCTGCCCGACATGCTGGGCTGGACGGTGATGAGCCAGTTGAAGAAAAACGCCAAGACCCGGCACATTCCCGTGCAGATCATCACCCTGGATGAAGACCGCCAGCATGCCCTGGCGCGGGGCGCTTTCTCCTTTGTGCCCAAGCCCACGTCCGCCGAAGGCGTGCGCATGGCGCTGGCGAAGATCAAGGCCTATGTGCAGCCCCGCCGCAAGCGGCTGCTGGTGGTGGAGGACAATCCGGCGGAGCAAATGAGCATTGCCGCGCTGCTGGAACATTCTGACATTGAAATCGTGTCGGCGGGCACCGGCAAGGCGGCTCTCAAGATCCTGCGCAAGGGCTCGATCGATTGCGTGGTGCTGGACCTGCGCCTTCCCGACATGTCGGGTTTCGAGCTCTTGGACAAGTTCAGTGTCGATCCGGCTTTGGCCGATGTTCCGGTGATCGTCTTTACCGGCCGCGAACTGACGGCAGTCGAGGAGTCGCAGCTCCATTCCGTGGCTCGCAGCATTGTCGTCAAGGGCGTGGAATCGCCGGAACGCCTACTGGATGAAACCGCCCTGTTCCTCCACCGCAATGTGACGAAGTTGCCGCGCGAAAAGCAGCTGATGCTGGAGAAGCTGACCGGTTCGGACGACGATCTGGTCGACAAGACGGTGCTGCTGGTCGATGACGATGCCCGCAACATCTTCGCCCTCAGCAGCGCCCTGGAGCGCCGCGGCATGCGGGTGCTGACCGCGACAACCGGGATGGAAGCGATCGAGCTGGTCCATTCAACCCCGGAACTGGCGATCGTTCTTCGCCCTCAGCAGCGCCCTGGAGCGCCGCGGCATGCGGGTGCTGACCGCGACAACCGGGATGGAAGCGATCGAGCTGGTCCATTCAACCCCGGAACTGGCGATCGTGCTGATGGACATCATGATGCCGGAAATGGACGGCTATCAGACCATTGCGCGCATCCGCGAGGAGCCGCAATACCGGCGCCTGCCCATCATCGCGCTGACAGCCAAGGCGATGAAAGGCGACCGCGAGAAATGCCTTGAAGCCGGCGCCTCCGACTACCTCGCCAAGCCGGTCAATACCGAACAGTTGCTGTCGGCGCTGCGCATGTGGCTTCACAGGTGAACGCAGCCGTGCCCGACAAGGAACGCGTCAATGTGCTTTTGGTGGACGATCAGCCGGGCAAGCTGCTGAGCTATGAAGTCATGCTGGCCGAACTGGACGAGAATCTCGTCGCGGTCTCCTCGGCCAAGGAAGCCTTGGCCTATCTGCTGAAATCGGATGTTGCGGTTATCCTGGTGGATGTCTGCATGCCGGAGCTGGACGGTTTCGAACTCGCCAAGATGATCCGCGAGCATCCCCGGTTCCAGAAGACGGCCATCATCTTCATCTCCGCCATTCACATGAGCGAAAGCGACTATCTGCGCGGCTATGAGGCGGGCGCCGTCGACTATGTTTCGGTGCCGGTGGTGCCCGAACTGCTCCGGGCAAAGGTCAGGGTGTTCGCCGAGCTGTTCCGCAAGACAAGGGACCTGCAGCAACTCAATGACGAGTTGGAGCGGCGGGTAGCGGAGCGGACAGAGGCCCTGGCCCTCTCGGCGCACCGGTTGCAACAAAGCGAGCAGGCCCGCGGCCTGGCCTTGGTGGCTGGCAATATGGGTTCCTGGGATTTTGACCTGAAATCCGGAGCCTGGTTCTGGGATGAAGGCCAAAGCCGCATCTTCGGCGTCGATCACGCCACATTCGTTCCCAGTCTGGAGCGGGTTCGCCAGGCTCTTCATACCGAGGATATCGAAGGAATTCGCCAGGCCTTTGCTGTGCTGCGTCCCGGCCAGGAAAGTTGCAAGATCGAGTTTCGCATTGTGCGCCCGACCGGCGAAGTGCGCTGGTGCGCGGCGGCCGCGTTCGCCTCTTTCGATGCCTCTGGTGCGCTGGCCCGGCTTAGCGGCGTCATCACCGATATTACCGACAAGAAAGAAGCGGCGGACCATCAGGCGTTGCTGGCCCGCGAAGTCGACCACCGGGCCAAAAACGCCCTGGCGGTGGTGCAGGCCATCGTCCGCATGGCCAAGCGCGACAATATTGACGATTATGCCAAGGCGGTGGAAGGCCGCATCGGGGCGCTGGCGCAGACGCACGAGCTCTTATCCCAGTCCAAGTGGGAAGGCGCCGATATCCTGCGGCTGATACTGGACGAGATGGCGCCGTATCGCACCGACGGCCATCAGCGGCTCTCCATTATAGGTCCCTCGCTGGTGCTGGCGCCGGAACAGGCGCAGATGGTGGCCATGGCCATCCATGAACTGGCCACAAACGCCGCCAAGTACGGCTCCCTCTCGGTGGAAACCGGAAGAGTGGATATCAGCTGGTCCACCTTCGAAGGGGCCCTGTCCCTGGTTTGGGACGAATCGGGCGGCCCCAGGACCGTGCCGCCGACAAAAGAAGGATTCGGGACCAAG
>JAEKMB010000291.1 GCA_019508105.1 Alphaproteobacteria bacterium | reverse complement strand
TCGGTCGGCTGCTATCATTTGGAGGGGCGCGGCGCGCAACTCTTCGCTAAGGTGGAGGGGGATTATTTTTCGGTGCTGGGCCTGCCACTGCTTCCGCTCTTGGCCCAGCTGCGCAAGGAAGGCCTTTTGGCGTCATGAGCCTGACGGGAAAAGCAAAGCTCGCCGGCGTCATCGGCTGGCCCGTGAGCCATTCACTGTCGCCGCTGCTGCATGGCCATTGGCTGGCCGAGCATGGCATCGACGGCGCCATGGTGCCGCTGGCGGCGACACGCGAGGATTTCACCGCGGTGATTGTCGGCGCGCGCCGCGCCGGATTTCGGGGCGTCAATGTCACGGTGCCGCACAAGGAATCGGCCTTCGCCATCGCGCATAGCGTGGATGCCGCGGCCCAAGCTGCGGGAGCCGCCAACCTCCTGGTGTTCCGCGAAGGGAAAATCGAAGGCCGCAACACCGACAGTATCGGCCTGGCCGAATCCTTGCGCGAAAATATCGGCAGCCTGAACGGCAAAAGCGTGGTGCTGCTGGGCGCGGGCGGCGCGGCGCGCGGCGCCATCCTGGCGCTGGAGATGCTGGGTGCGGGAAGCATTCATCTTCTCAATCGGGATGCCCATCGCGCAAAAACCTTGGCCTCATCCCTGGCGCCGCAGTTGAAGGCGCCGGTACATCCCGGCGCGCTGGAGGATTGGTCCAAGGTCGCCGGCAACGCCGCCCTGGTGGTCAATTCCACCAGCGCCGGCATGGGCGCCAATCCGCCCTTGAACATCGATTTGGGCGCATTGTCCAAAGACGCCGCGGTGTGCGATATAGTCTACAGTCCGCTGGAAACCCAATTGCTGAAAGACGCCGCCGCGCGCGGCCACAAGACTATCGACGGGCTGGGCATGCTGATGCACCAGGCGGCGCCGTCCTTCGAGGCCTTCTTCGGCGTCAGGCCCGCGGTCACGCCGGCCTTGCGCGCCGCGCTGGTGAAGGTGCTGGGTGCCAATAAATAAAAAAAACCGGCCCTT
The DNA here is from genome assembly GCA_019508105.1 of Alphaproteobacteria bacterium. Taxonomy (GTDB): domain Bacteria; phylum Pseudomonadota; class Alphaproteobacteria; order Micropepsales; family Micropepsaceae; genus Rhizomicrobium. Next base: position 6,377 of record JAEKMB010000291.1, on the reverse strand, counting down.
TGTCATCGGCCTGACCGGCGCGATCGGCATGGGCAAGACGGAAACCGCCAGGCTGTTCGCCGCCGAAGGCGTGCCGGTGTTCGATGCCGATGCCGTGGTCCATGAGCTTTACGCCGGCGAAGCGGCAGCCATGATCGAGGCCGCTTTTCCCGGCAGCACGCGCCGCGGCAAGGTCGACCGCGCCGCCTTGTCCCGGGCCGTGGCTGCCGATGCCGGCGCACTGGCCCGGCTAGAAGGGCTGATGCATCCCCTGGTGGCAGAGCGGCAGGCACAGTTTCTGGAACAAGCGCAAGCTCCCATCCTGCTGTTGGATATCCCCTTGCTGCTGGAAACCGGGACGAAGGTGGATGCGGTGGTGGTGGCCAGCGCGCCGCAGGAGGTGCAGCAGGCGCGGGTCTTGGCCCGCCCCGGCATGACCCCGGAGAAGTTCCAGGTGCTAACGGCGCGCCAGATGAGCGACGCGCAAAAGCGCGCACAGGCTCATTATGTGGTAGTCACCGACAAGGGCTTGGATCACGCCCGCGAACAGGTGAAAATGATCCTGGCTGATGTGCGGACCAAGCTGAATGGGTGAGATTGTTTTCGATACGGAGACTACCGGCTTTGAGCCGGGCGACGGTCATCGCCCCCGCGGCTTTCGCGTAGCGAAGGTCGCCATTAAAAAAACGATGCGATAATGCGAGAAATAGTCTTCGACACAGAAACTACCGGCTTTGAGCCAGGCGATGGCCATCGCATTGTGGAAATCGGTTGCGTCGAGCTGATGGATCACATCCCCACCGGCCGCACCCTGCAATTCTATCTCAACCCCGAGCGCGACGTGCCCATCGAATCCCAGCGGGTGCATGGTCTGTCGGCGGAGTTTCTGGCCGACAAGGCGCTGTTCGCCCATGTGGCGGAAGAATTCCTGGAATTTCTCGGTGACGCGCCGCTGGTGATCCACAATGCCAGCTTTGACATCAAGTTCATCAATGCCGAGCTGGAGCGCTGCAACCGTCCCCGCATTCCCCTGTCGCGCACCATCGATACCATCGAGATCGCCAAGCGCAAGATTCCCGGCGCGCGCTATTCGCTGGACGAATTGTGCAAGCGGTTCGGCGTCGACCTCTCGGCGCGCAGCAAGCATGGCGCCCTGCTGGACGCGCAACTGACGGCGGAAATCTATCTGGAACTGATCGGCGGCCGCCAGCGCGGCCTGATGCTGGCGCCGGTGGAGATCGCGGCGGCTGCGATCGCCGAGACGGTGCGCGCGGCGCGCCAGCGTCCGGCGAAGCTGGCGCCGCTGATCACGGCGGTGGAACTGGAAATCCACACTGCCTTTGTCGCCACAGAGCTCGGCGACAAGGCGCTCTGGAACGCTTAAGCGTTGCCTTGCGGCGCCGTGTTGGCCTGGGCCACGCGCGCTTGGTAGAGCTGCATGAAATCGATGGGCTCGATCATCAGGGGCGGCATGCCGCCATCGCGCACCACGTCCGAGACGATGCGGCGCACGAAGGGGAACAGCATGTGCGGCGCCTGGATCAACAGGATCATCTGCTGGGTGGCGGTGTCCGGCACATTGCTGAGGCGAAAGATGCCGGCATAGGCGACTTCCAGCAGGAACAGCGGCTTGCCCTCATTCTTGGCGTCGACGCGGATTTTCAGCTCCACCTCGAACATGTCCTGTTCGGCCAGGCGGGCGGCATTGAGGTCCACCGCCAGCTCGATCTGCGGCCGGTCCGCGATATTCGCCGTGGCGCCGGGATTCTCGAAGGACAGGTCCTTGATGTACTGGCCCACCACCTGGAGGTTGGGCAGGCCCGGATTGGCGGCTGTTCCTTCGTTGCTCATGCTCGGTCTTTCACTGGAAATTTCGGCCAGAATTTTTGGGAAGTGGGCGCTACCATGGATTGCGCTTGTGTGACAAGCGAAGGCGCCGGCGGTGCATGGCAAAAGGCGCTTTTCAGGCCCGTTTGCGGCGGCTAGGGTCGCCCCCGGGCGGGTAACCCAAAGGTTCCTCAATGCCGGATTCACAGACACTGGTTCTTCTGGTCGCCGCCATGGTGGCGGGGGTCATTTGTTTTCGCCTCTACAGCGTGCTGGGCCGGCGCACCGGCCATGAGCCGCCGCCCCAGGCCGCGCCGCTGCCCTCCGCCCGGCCGTCGGCGGCACCCCAGATCGCGCCGTCGTCCAGCGGGTTGTTGGATATCCAGCTCGCTGATCCCAGTTTCGACACCCCCAAATTCCTGACCGGGGCGCGCGAGGCCTATAGCCGGATTGTGGGCGCCTTCGCCGCCGGCGACCGCGACGCTTTGCGCCCGCTGCTGTCGCCGGATGTGTTCGCCGCCTTCGACGCCGGTATCACGGGGCGCACCGCGCCTCCTGCCGCGCTGGTGAAGCTGGCGGACGCGCGCATTGTCGGCAGCGGCCTGCACAGCCGCATCGCGGAAATCACCGTCAGCTTCACCGCCGAGTTCGCCACCGGCACCGTCATTGACGTCTGGACCTTCGAACGCAACCTGGATTCCGCGGACCCCAACTGGGTGCTGGTGGCGACCTCCGGCGATGTTCCGGAATAGGCAGCTTCTTGCGGTGGCGCTGCTGGCCTTGGTCGCCTGCAGTGCACCGCCGCCCAACCCCCCATCGGGCTCCCGCCTGCATTTGTCCCGCGTCCATTTTTCCGATCTGCCGGATTGGAGCGGCGGCAATGCCGACGCGGCGCTTGCCGCCTTCCGCCGCAGTTGTGCCGTGCTGGCAGTAAAGCCCGATACCGCCGCCATGGGCGGCGCCGGCTATGCCGGCACGGCGGCGGACTGGCGAAAGCCTTGTGCGGATGTTGCGGGCGATGCCAAGACCTTTTTTGAAAAAGACTTCACGCCCTATGCCGTGAGCGGCAGCGACGGTTTGTTCACCGGCTATTATGAACCTGAGATCCGCGGCAGCCGCACACAGCATGGCGCCTTCCAGACGCCGGTCTATGGCCTGCCGCCCGACCTGGTGCGCGCCGATCTCGGCCTGTTCAATCCCAGGCTGAAGGGCGAGCATATTTCGGGCAAGGTGGTAGGCCGCGCCCTGCTACCTTACCCGGACCGCGCCCAGATCAATGCCCAGGGCCTGGACGCGCCCATCCTGTTCTATACCGACGACGCCATCGCCTTTTTCTTCCTGCAGATCCAGGGCTCGGGCCGGGTGGTGTTCGACGATGGCAGTTCGGCGCGCATCGCCTATGCCGGCGAGAATGGCCAGCCCTACACCGCCATTGGCCGCACCCTGATAGCCGACGGATCGCTGCCCCGCGAGACCGTGTCGCTGCAGACCATCCGCGCCTGGCTAGTCGCCCATCCAAGCCAAGCCCGCGCCGTGATGGAAAGTGATCGCAGCTATATTTTCTTTGAGCAAAAGCCGTTGGGCGACACGGCGCTGGGCGGCACCGGATCGCAAGGCGTCAATGTCACGCCGCTCGCCAGCATCGCGGTCGACCAGCGCGTCCATGCCCTGGGGGCGCCATTCTATGTCGCGGCCGACGGGCCTGATCCGGTGCATCGGGTCATGATCGCCCAGGATACCGGCGGCGCCATTCGCGGCCCCGTGCGCGCCGACATTTTCTTTGGTTTCGGCGCCGAGGCCGAAGCCCGGGCAGGGGCGATGAAGGCGCCAGGCCGTCTCTATGTCCTGCTGCCCAATGCACTGTCGGCGAGCTTGGGCGAAAGCCGGGATTACCCGCTATGAGCCGCCGTATCCTCAGTGACGAAGAACGCAAGCTGTTCGAACAGACTTTCAAGGAAGGGCGGCCGATCCGGGCTGCCGCGCCTAAGGGACCGCCCAAAAAGAAAAGCAGGGCCACCGGCCCCACCGGCGTCAATGGCGCCACCCAGGACCGTTTGCGGCGCGGGCTGTTGGAGCCCGAGGCCCGCATCGATCTGCATGGCATGACGCAAAGCTCGGCGCACCGCAGCTTGTTTGCCTGGCTGGCCGCGGCCCATGCGCGAGGGTTTCGCCTGGTGCTGGTGGTGACCGGCAAGGGCAACCCGAAGAATGACGAGAATGCGCCCTGGATGATGTCGCCGCATGGGGTGCTCAAGCAGATGGTACCGCGCTGGCTGAACGAACCGGAGCTTGCCGCGTTGATTGCCAGTGTCCAGCCCGCCCATGCCCGGCATGGCGGCGGCGGCGCGCTGTATGTCTATTTGCGAAAGGCGCGATGAAACAAGCGTCCCACACCATCATGGTTCCGACCCAGGGGCCCGGGCTTTATGAATGCACCGATGCGGTGAGGGGTTTTGTGCGGGACTCCAAGATCGCGGATGGGCTGCTGACCTGTTTCATCCGCCACACCTCGGCCTCGCTGCTGATCCAGGAAAATGCCGATCCGGACGTGCAGAAGGACTTGCGCGACTTCTTCGCTCATCTGGCCAGGAATGGCATGAACTATCGCCACACCGCCGAAGGCCCCGACGACATGCCATCGCATATCCGCGCGGCCCTGACCCAGACCAGCATCGGGATTCCACTGCACAAGGCAAAGCTGGCGCTGGGGACCTGGCAGGGAATTTATGTGTTCGAGCACCGCGACGCGCCGCACCGCCGCGAAGTGATGTTGCAGGTGATCGGGGAATAGCTCTCTGTCATGGCCCGCAAATGCGGGCCACCCAGATGACGCCAACGCTTTACTTTCGGGATGGTCGCAAACCCAACTGGATGGCCCACACTCCGGTGGGCCATGATAGTGTAGCTAAATCAGCCCCGCCTTGGCCGCCAAATCCTTCAGCGATGTCTCCGGCCGTGCGCCATAGTGCGAAATCACTTCCGCTGCCGCCAGCGCCCCCAGCCTGCCGCAATCGGCCAGCCCCTTGCCGTGGGTGAGGCCATAGAGAAAACCGGCGGCGTACTGGTCGCCGGCGCCGGTGGTGTCGATCACCTGGGACACCGGCGCGGCAGGAATCTCGTGCACCATGCCTTCCTCGACAATGACGCAGCCCTTGGCGGAGCGCGTCAGGGCGGCGATGCCACCCCACTTTTTGGCGCCGGCGATCACGCCGTCGAAATCCTGGACCTGGAACAGCGCCTTGGCCTCTTCCTCATTGGCGAACAGGACGCTGACATCCTTGTCCAGCAGATGCAGGAATTCCTCGCGAAAGCGGCCCACGCAGAAAGGATCCGACAGCGACAGGGCGATGCGCCCGCCCGCGCCTTTCACCGCCGCGATGGCCTTGCGCGAGGCCTGCTTGGCGCTTTCCTCGTCCCACAGATAGCCTTCGATATAGAGCAGGCGCGCTGCCGCCACCTGTTCCTCGTCCACATCGTCCGGCACCATTTCGCGGCAGGCGCCCAGGAACGTGTTCATGCTGCGCTGGCCATCCGGCGTCACCGCGATCATGGAGGATGCGGTGGAGGCACCGGTCTTGCTGCTGCCATTGTGAAACGTTACCCCGGCGGCGGCCATGGAATCGCCGAACACCTTGCCCAGCCGGTCGTCCGAGACTTTGCCCAGGAACAGCCCATTGCCGCCCAGCGATGCCAGGCCCGCCATGGTGTTGGCGGCGCTGCCGCCCGCCACTTGATGCAGGCTGCTCATGGTCTGCTGATTGTCGGCCAGCGCCCTGAGCAGCTCCTTGGCGCGGAACTCGTCAATCAGGGTCATGGTGCCCTTGGCGATGCGGTGGGTCAGTAGAAAGCGGTCATCCACCGAGGCGATGATATCCACAATGGCATTGCCCAGGCTGGCGACGTCATATTGCTGCGGCATGAGACCCCCGAAAAAACTTGGCACCGCTTACACGCCGAAAGAGGTCGGGTGCAAGCATTTCACTTGAGGGCGGGGGCGGGCTGGTGCAGAAGGCGAGAGATGTTCCGGCGCCTCGCCCTTTTGTTGACCCTGTTGGCCGTTGCGGGCTGCGCCGCACAGGGGCCGGCGCGCGCACCCCAGGCCCGCATCCCCGCCGCACCGCCGCGCGGCGAACCCGGGCCCTATCTCAATATGGCGGCGAGCGGCCTGATGGCAGCGCTGGGGCGCCCGGCCTTTGTGCGCAAGGATGGCGCTACCGAGATGTGGCGCTATGACGGGGCGGCCTGCCGCGCCTTTTTCTTCCTCTATGGGGCGCCGCCGGCGGTGCGCCATGTCGAGACCCTGCCGCATGGAGCACAGAACGCCGCCGACCTGGCCTGCCTTACCGCCCTGCGCGCTTCGCCCGCGAAGACGTCCTAGGCAGCTTCGGTTTGTCAGACGGCAACTCTTTTGTCTTGTCCTTGAAGTGGCAGAGGTCGCGCACCACACAGACCGGGCACAGCGGCTTTCGCGCGATACAGGTGTAGCGCCCATGCAGGATCAGCCAGTGATGGGCATGGCTCTTGTAATGTTCGGGCACGATCTTCTCGAGGCCAAGTTCTACCTCCAACAC
>JAEKMB010000118.1 GCA_019508105.1 Alphaproteobacteria bacterium | reverse complement strand
CCAGAATCTGCAGATACAGCGCCTCGGCGCGCGGCAGATTGCCCTGCCGGTGGAGCGCGATGGCTTCTTCGGCCATGGCTTTCAGATCCAGAACTTCCATGGCGCTTTTCTCTTCTTCTTAACCCTGTGCGGCGGCTTGGGCCACGGCCAGGGCGGTCATGTTGACGATCCCGCGCGCCGTTACCGAGGGCACCATCACATGCACCGGCTTGGACACGCCCAGCAGCAAGGGGCCGACCAGCAGGGCTTCGGTGGCGGCCGACAGCACAGTCAGCGCGATATTGGCGGCGTCCAGGGTCGGCATCACGAGCAGATTGGCCGAGCCGGTCAGCGGGCTGGAGGAGACGATGCGCGAGCGCAACACTTCGCTCAGCGCCGCATCGGCATGCATTTCCCCGTCGATCTCGAAATCGCACTTTGCGGCCCGCAGCAGGCTCATGGCCTTGCGCATCTTCAAGGCGCTGGGCGCGTGGCTGGTGCCGAAGCGGGAATGGGAGAGCAGCGCCGCGTTGGGCGCCAGGCCGAAACGGCGCACCGTTCTGGCCGCCAGCTGGGTCATCTCGGCGATCTGCTCGGCGCTGGGATCGACATTGACATGGGTGTCGCAGAAGAACAGCGCGCCATTGGGCAGGATCAGCGCCGACAGGGAATAAAGCCGGCTGACGCCTTGCTGGCGGGGAATGATGGGCAGGATGTTCTGCAACTGCCGCGTCCAGTCGCCCAAACCGCCGCACAGGGCGGCATCGACTTCGCCGGCTTCCAGCAGCATGGCGGCGGCGATGCCGTGGCGGGTGGCCAGCCAGCGCGCCGCCGAATCCGGCTGTACCCCGCGCCGTTCCACCATCCGCTGATAGCGTTCGGTGAGGGGCGCGAAGAATTCGCGGTCGGCCTGGGGATCGAGAATGCGCGCTTCCTTGTTGAAGTCCAGGCGCAAGCCCAGCTGCCTGGTCTTTTCCAAGATGAGATCGCGGCGGCCGATCAGGGTGGGCAGGGCCAGGCCCTCATCCACCACGGTCTGCACCGCGCGTAGCACCCGGTCTTCCTCGCCTTCGGCATAGACTACGCGTTTGGGATTGCGGCGGGCGACGTCGAATACCGGGCGCATCAACTGGCCGGAGCGATAGACGAATTTCTCCAGCTCGTTCTCGTAAGCATCAAAATCGCTGATCGGCCGGCGCGCCACCCCTGAATCCATGGCGGCGCGGGCCACGGCCGGCGCGATGGAGAGGATCAGGCGGGGATCGAAGGGCTTGGGAATGATGTAATCGGGACCAAAGCCGGTTTGCGCCCCGCCATAGGCGGATGCCACAACGTCGCTGGCCTCGGCCCGGGCCAGGGCCGCGATGGCTTCCACCGCCGCCACCTTCATCGGCTCATTGATGGTGGTGGCGTCCACGTCCAGCGCGCCCCGGAACACAAAGGGAAAGCACAACACATTGTTGACCTGGTTGACGTAGTCGGAGCGGCCGGTGGCGATGATGGCGTCGGGCCGCGCCGCCTTGGCGACTTCAGGCAGGATTTCCGGATCGGGATTGGCCAGCGCCAGGATCAGCGGCTTTTTGGCCATCTGCGGCAGCCATTCGGGCTTCAGAACATTGGGCGCGGAGAGTCCCAGGAACACATCGGCGCCCACCAGCACCTCGCCCAGGGTGCGCGCATCGGTCTTCCGCTGGTCACCAACTTGACCTCTTCCAACTTCTTGCCCTGCAGCACCAGCCCGTTGCGGATGGCGGCGGCGCAGACGATGGCGGTGCCATGCTGGTCGTCATGGAAGACCGGAATCTTCATGCGCTCGCGCAGCTTCTTCTCGATCACAAAGCATTCTGGCGCCTTGATGTCTTCCAGATTGATGCCGCCGAAGGTCGGCTCCAGCGCCGCCACTATGTCCACAAAACGGTCGATGTCGGTCTCGGCCACTTCCAGGTCGAACACATCGATGCCGGCGAATTTCTTGAAAAGGACGGCCTTGCCTTCCATCACCGGCTTGGAGGCCAGTGGCCCGATATTGCCCAGCCCCAGCACGGCCGTGCCATTGGTGATGACGGCCACCAGATTGCCGCGGGCGGTGAAGTCGCGGGCGCAGTCCGGATCGGCGGCAATGGCCTCGCATGGGGCGGCGACACCGGGCGAATAGGCCAGGGCCAGGTCGCGTTGATTCGCCATGCGCTTGGTGGCTTCCACCGACAGCTTCCCCGGCCGGGGGATGCGGTGATAGTCCAGTGCGCTTTTGCGGAAATCGTCGTCCATGAACCGGCCTGTGGCGGGAGGCGGTAATTGGCAGGTCCGCGGGGGGAGGGTCAAGCTTTCCCCCTGTTTTTGCCCGCTTTTCCGGCAAATTTGCCGGAACCGGGCCTGCGGATGGGGCGTTGCTCCAGCGTCCCTGCGGGGTGCGGTTTCAAGGCGTGTTCAGATGGCTGGATTTGGCTGATATTGCCGCCCATTGAAGGGCCCCAAGGCTTGGCCAGGGGCAAGCAGGAGATTTTATGCAGATCGGGATTGTTGGGTTGGGCCGCATGGGGGCGAATATCGGCCGGCGGTTGATGAAGCATGGTCACAGTGTGGTGGGCTATGACGCCTCGCCCGCCGCCGTGAAAGGGCTGGAAGGCGCCACCGGCGCGGCCTCGCTGGAAGAGGTGGTGGCCAAGCTGACGCCGCCGCGCGCGGTATGGGTGATGCTGCCCGCCGGCAAGATCACCGAGGAAACCATCGCCAGGCTGGGCAGCTTGCTCGCCAAGGACGACGTCGTGATCGATGGCGGCAACACCTTCTGGAAGGATGATGTGCGCCGCGCCAAGGCGCTTGCCGAAAAAGGCGTCGCCTATCTCGATGTCGGCACGTCAGGCGGGGTGTGGGGCCTGGAGCGCGGTTTCTGCATGATGATTGGCGGAGAGAAGGCGTCTGTTGACCGGCTGGATCCGATTTTCAAGGCACTGGCGCCCGGCGCCGGCGCCATTCCCAAAACGCCCAACCGGGAAAACTCCGATCCGCGCGTCATCGAGGGCTATATGCATGCCGGCGCCGCCGGGGCCGGCCATTTCGTCAAGATGGTCCATAACGGCATCGAGTATGGCTTGATGCAGGCTTATGCGGAGGGCTTTGACATCATGCGCGGCAGAAGCAGCGACAAGCTGCCCCAGGATGAGCGCTTCGACATCCATGTCGCGGACGTCGCCGAGGTATGGCGGCGCGGCAGTGTGGTGGCCTCCTGGCTGCTCGATCTGACCGCCATCGCCCTGGCGCGTTCGGAAAAACTGGAGGAGTTCAGCGGCAAGGTGGATGACAGCGGCGAGGGCCGCTGGACGGTGGCGGCGGCGGTCGACCAGGCGGTGGCGGCACCGGTGCTGACCGCGGCGCTTTATGCCCGTTTCCGCTCCCGCAG
>JAEKMB010000117.1 GCA_019508105.1 Alphaproteobacteria bacterium | reverse complement strand
ATCCTTGGTCCGTTCCCGCACCACCTTGCCGCGCTCCAGGATGATGGGCCGGAAACCTGATTGCGCCAGGATCAGGCCGGCGAACAGGCCGCAAGGCCCGGCGCCGATCACCACAGGGCGCTGGAAAGACGATGGCGCCTGCGCCACCGGCTTGTAAGCCATATCGGGGGTGGGGCGGGCATCCCTGGGCGCCCGGCTTTCATCCTTCAGCCGGACATCAATGGTATAGACATAAACGATGGCCTGCTTGTTGCGGGCGTCATGACCGCGCTTGAACACCTGCCAGTCCAGCAGCGCCTCGTCCGGCAGCTTCAGTTTCTTCAGAATGGCGGCTTTCAGCGCCTCGGGCGGATGGCCGAGCGGCAGCTTGATGTCGGTCAGGCGCAGCATGGCGCTCCTATAAAGATGGAAGAGGGCCCGCGCCAGCGTGGATCAGAGCTTCAGTTTGAGCCCAAGCTGGAACGTGACCGGCTGGCGCAGGGTCAAGGTGCGCGGATCGGTGAGGCTGACCAGGCCGGCAGTGCTGGAGGGATCGAAATAGCCGCCGTAGAGCGCATCGCGATTGTCGAACAGATTGTCCACCGCCGCCAACAATTGCCACTGTTGCGCGAACTGCCAGGCCGCGCGCAAATTGGCCACTAGGGTGGAAGGCAGCTTGGGATTCAGATTTGAGGGGTCGCCGTCGAAATATTGACTGCCGGTGAAGGCCAGCTCGCCGCCGATACTGAGATCATCCAGCACATCCACCTCCGCGCCGGCGCGCAGGCTATTGGCGGGATTAAGCGGCATGTGCCGGCCCGGGGTGACGGCGACAATGCCTGCTTGATTGGCTGCAGGATTGTTGGGCGAGGCCAACGCGCCGGTGAACTGGTAAGTGGCATCCAGATAGGAATAGCTGGCATAGGCCGACCAGCCATGGGTCTCATAACGCGCGCTGAGATCCAGGCCCTGGCGCTGGGTGGCCGGCACATTGGTGAAATAGCCGCGACCGGCAATGGTGCTGGCCAGCGCCACAATGTCGTTGACGCTGTCGGTGCGAAACAGGCTGATGCTCCAGGCGAGATGATCCTCATCCAGAAGGCCGGCGAGATTGCCCCGCAGGCCCGCCTGATAGGTGTGCGACACGACCTGGGCCAGCGGCGGATCGGATATCAGCGAGCCTTCCAGCAGGCAGGGCAGGTTGGGATTGGCGCAGTCCAGTTCCAGCGGCGTGGGCGCACGGTTGGCTTGCGCATAGCCGGCAAAGGCCGAAATCGCCTCCGACAGCTTGTAGGTCAGGCCCGCCAGCGGATTGATATGACCATAGCCATGGACGCCGTTCAGCTCGGCGGCTGTACCGCTGCGGTCGCGGGTGACAATGTCGGCGGCATTGACGCGAAATCCGGCCGTCAGGGTCAGGGCAGTGGTTAGGTCCAGTGCATCGACCGCATAGAAACCGAGATAGTTGGTGGTGGCGCCCAAGGTGACCGGGGCATAGCCGAGATTGCCGTTGCTGTGCACGATGTTGCCCGCGCCGGCCAGCGCCGGATCCAACGCCACATGAAAGTCGGGGAAGACGCGGGCCAGGGTGCTGGTGGAGTGAAAGCCGATGCCGCTGCCGTCAAAGCTGAAGCCGGCGGTGAGATAGTTGCCCAGGCCCAGCAGCGGCGCATTACCGGTCACGAACTGGTTGCGAAAGGCCAGCGCCGCTGTTCCGGTGAAGGGCACGGGGCGGGCGAAGGCGTCGTCCTGCAGGCACAGCCGATTCACGAAAGACGAACTGGCGGAGCAGCGTTGGAAATCCGCCGCGTTGCCGTCGACATGGCGTTGTTTCAACGCCCGGCTATAGGCCGAACCCTCGATCTGCCAATGCTCGCTCAACCGCGTCTTGGCCATCAGTGCCAGGCTGGCGATGGTGTTTCGCGTGGTCTGGGGGAAGGTATAGACCGATCTGGCGTCCTGCTGGATCAGGCCGATAGGGGTAGGTCCGATCACGCCCAGGTTGGTGGCGGCGCCCGACGCCACCAGGTGCAGCTCGCTGCCGCCAAAGCGCCAGCCGGCATCCACATAAAGCCGCGCCAGGTTGGATTGGGAATGAAAGCGCCAGCCGGCATCGGTGATGCCTTCGGCCGCGCCGTAAAAACTGAAATCGCCCTTTTGCGCGCTCCACTCCGCCGATGCCATGCCGTGAGCATAAGAACCGCCCTGCAGCGCGGCATCCGCGCCCTGCCAGCTGAAGCCGTTCTTCATGATCATATTGACCGAGCCGCCCAGCGCGTTAAGGCCGAACACCGGATTGGCGGTCCACACCTCGAGCTGCTCGATCGCCGCCGTCGGGATCGCGTCCCAGTTGACCGTGTCCCCAAAGGCTTCATTGAGGCGCATGCCGCTCTGGTAGACGGCGAGGCCCTGTGGCGTGCCTTGCAACGGGGAGGCGGTGAAACCATGAAAGCGCAGATCCTGGACCATTGCATTGCCCTGGGTATCGCTCAGTGACACACCCGCGGCTTGCGCGCCCAGCGCATTCAGCACCGTGGCGCCATGCTGGGCTGTGAGTTGACTGGCGCCGAAGCTTTGCAGCTGCCCGGGAATCTTGTCGGCGGAAAGCCCGATGTCCGAATCGGGCAATGCGCCATAGACCACCACATGCTCGGTCTGGGCCGGCGCCTGGCCGGCCACCAGCATGAGCAAAAGAGCGCTCGACATTGCGGTGCGCGACAGCAAGCAATCCCCCGATTTTTGCCAGCGATAGAACACACCGCCATGGGATGCAACTTTTCGCACTCTGCAGGAAGCGCTTGCCGGAAAAGGGTATTTTACAAGGATTTCCGCTTTGCCGTTTCCGGACATTCACGAATAATTTCCAGGACAATTTCGGGTTGACCGCGCCGCGTTTCAGGCGCACGCTTTGGATGCTGAGAGAAAAGATTGCGGTTGACGCAGTTACGTCCTCAAGGCGCCCAAATGTGCGATGCCATGATGCGAACGCATCAAAAGTGGGTCGTGATCGATCCGGTGGAGACCGGATTTCTGGCGCCGGACTGTAGCGCGAGACCATTTCTTGGATCCCGGCGGATTGAAACCGCTAGCAGGAGGTTCCTTGATGGAAGACACTCCACCGGAAAACAGGCTGGGCTTCGCCTGACGCGCGAAGCCGCAGGTTCGGGTTAAAGCGCCGAGCCTCCGCAACAAAGCGAAACTGAACAATGGGTGAAAGCCCATATCAAAACAGTCCGGCCTGATGTCGGATACAAGAATGAAACAGGTCCTGTCGGTAATCCGGCAGGGCCTGTTTTCTTGGGGCTGGGCTTCTTAGCGAGCTTTAGAAATCTGCCCCCCTCCGAACGCAAGCTGCGGAAGGTTTCAAAGCTGTCACAATCTAGGCCGCGGCCAATTTCGCATTGCAATATTTGGCAGCATAAATAGGGTTGCGCCGGACCAGGGCTGATCTAATGAGTGTCCATGCGCAAAATCTCTCGTTTTTCCGCCGTCCTGCTCTGCGCCGCCATGATGGCGGGCTGCACCACCGCCCGCTCCACCGCGCCGTTGCGCACCGCCAGTGAGCAGCTGCTGATTTCGGCCGCCGCTGACCGCGCCGCTTCCCAGTTGTCGCTGGCCATCCCCAAGGGCACCCGCGTCTTCGTGGATACCCGCTATTTCCAGGGCTATGACGACGGCTATGCCATCGCTGCCATCCGCGCCCAG
>JAEKMB010000116.1 GCA_019508105.1 Alphaproteobacteria bacterium | reverse complement strand
AGACGAAAGAGAAGAAAAATGGGTAAAGCAAAGTTTGAACGTAACAAGCCGCATTGCAACATCGGCACCATTGGCCATGTTGACCATGGCAAGACCTCGTTGACGGCAGCGATCACCAAGTTGCTGGCGGAGACGGGCGGCGCGACGTTCACGGCCTATGACCAGATCGACAAGGCGCCGGAAGAAAAGGCGCGCGGCATCACCATTTCCACCGCCCATGTCGAGTATGAGACCAAGGCCCGCCATTATGCCCATGTCGACTGCCCCGGCCATGCCGACTATGTAAAGAACATGATCACCGGTGCTGCCCAGATGGACGGCGGCATCCTGGTGGTGTCGGCGTCGGACGGCCCCATGCCCCAGACCCGCGAGCATATCCTTCTGGCTCGCCAGGTCGGCGTGCCGGCCCTGGTGGTGTTCATGAACAAGTGCGACATGGTCGATGATCCGGAGCTCTTGGATCTGGTGGAGATGGAAGTGCGTGAGCTGCTTTCCAGCTACCAGTTCCCGGGCGACGACATTCCGATCATCCGTGGCTCGGCGCTGATGGCGCTGGAAGACAAGAACAAGGAACTGGGCCACGACGCCATCCTCAAGCTGATGGAACAGGTCGACACCTATATTCCCCAGCCGGAGCGTCCCATTGACCAGCCCTTCCTGATGCCGATCGAAGACGTGTTCTCGATCTCGGGCCGCGGCACCGTGGTGACGGGCCGTGTGGAGCGCGGCGTCGTCAAGGTGGGCGAGGAAGTCGAGATCATCGGCATCAAGCCGACCTCCAAGACCACCGTCACTGGCGTGGAAATGTTCAGGAAGCTCCTGGACCAAGGCCAGGCAGGCGACAATATCGGCGCGCTGCTGCGCGGCATTGAGCGCGAAGGCATCGAGCGCGGCCAGGTTCTGGCCAAGCCGGGCAGCGTGACACCGCACACCGTGTTTGTGGCGGAAGCCTATATCCTGACCAAGGACGAGGGCGGCCGTCATACCCCGTTCTTTGCCAACTACCGTCCCCAGTTCTATTTCCGCACCAAATGGTGATGCCGGGCGACAATATCTCGGTGGAAGTCGAACTGATCGTTCCGATCGCGATGGAAGAGAAGCTGCGCTTCGCCATCCGTGAAGGCGGCCGCACCGTCGGTGCCGGCGTCGTCGCGAAGATCATCAAGTAGGAGTTCTAACCCCGCATCGTTCTGCTCCAGACAGAGCGATGAGGGTGAAACGAGGTAATTGGAATCGTTGCGAAGGGGCCTTCGGCGCGAAGCGCCGAAAACGGCCCCGGAGACAACACAGGAGTGTAGCTCAGCTGGTAGAGCATGGGTCTCCAAAACCGAGGGTCGTGGGTTCGAGTCCCCCCGCTCCTGCCACTGTTTGAAGAGTAGATATGGTTGATGTGACGAAAAAGACGGAGATCGAGGCGGACGCGGAAGCGCCCGTTGTGCGTCGCCGTACCTCGCCGATGCAGTTCTTCACCGAAGTGCGCCGCGAGATGAGCAAGGTCACATGGCCGAGCTGGAAGGAAACCTGGCTCACCACCATGATGGTTTTCATCATGGTCGGCCTGACCATGGTGTTCTTCTCGGTGGTGGACTTCGTCCTGCTCTATGGAGAGCAGATATTGATTGGCGCCCGGAGGCTGTTCTGATGAGTGAAGCCGGAACCCAGACCGCACATCCGGTTCATGCGGATGCCAAGTGGTACATCGTCCACACCTACTCGAATTTCGAGAAGAAGGTGGCGGAGGAAATTCGCCGCCAGGCCAAGCTGCAGGAACTGGAAGAATTCGTCGCCGAAGTGATCGTGCCCACCGAGGACGTGATCGAGGTGCGGCGCGGCCAGAAGGTCAACAGCGAGCGCAAGTTCCTGCCGGGCTATGTGCTGCTGCACGCCAAGCTGACGGACGAGGTCTATCACCTGGTCAAGAATATCGCCAAGGTCACCGGTTTCCTGGGCCAGAACAACAAGCCCATGCCGCTGCGCCAGGGTGAAGTGGACCGTATCCTCAACCAGGTTACCGAAGGCGCCGAGCATCCCAAGTCCACCATCTCGTTCGAGATCGGCGAGCAGGTGCGCGTCGCGGACGGCCCCTTTACCTCCTTCACCGGCACGGTGGAAGAAGTGGACGAGGATCGCAGCCGCGTGAAGGTGGCGGTGTCCATCTTCGGCCGCGCTACCCCGGTCGAGCTGGAATACACGCAAGTCGAGAAAATGTAGCAAGTGCCGGGCAGGTGCCCGGCGAGCTGGTCCGGGGCTGTGTCCGGTCAAACCATCATCCCGCGGGAGAAACGCAAGTTTCGTTTGAACCGCTAAGCCGCAAAAAGGAGGCGGCGAGACATGGCAAAGAAGATTACCGGTTACGTCAAACTGCAGGTGCCCGCGGGCGCGGCCAATCCGTCGCCGCCCATCGGCCCGGCGCTGGGCCAGCGCGGCCTGAACATCATGGAGTTCTGCAAGGCGTTCAACGCCAAGACCCAGGACCAGGAAAAGAACATGCCGATTCCGGTGACCATCACCGTGTTCTCGGACAAGTCTTTTACCTTCGAGATGAAGACCGCGCCGGCGTCCTATTTCCTCAAGAAGGCCGCCAAACTGTCTTCGGGCTCCAAGGCGCCCGGCATCACCAGCGCCGGCAGCGTCAGCCGCGCCCAGGTGCGCGAAATCGCCCAGGCCAAGATGAAGGACCTGAACGCCAACGACATCGATAACGCGATGCTGCTGATCGAGGGCTCCGCCCGCTCGATGGGCATCACGGTGAGGGATTAACCGCCATGGCAATCTCCAAGCGTTACAAGAAGGTGATCGAGGGGCCCGCGCCATCGCCAAGTTCGACGAGACCATCGAGCTGTCGATGAACCTGGGCGTCGATCCCAAGCATGCGGACCAGATGGTACGCGGGGTGGTTTCGCTGCCGTCGGGCAGCGGCCGTTCGCTTCGTGTCGCGGTGTTCGCCAAGGGCGCCAAGGCGGAGGAAGCCAGGAAGGCGGGCGCGGACATTGTCGGCGCCGAAGAGCTTGCCGCCGAAGTCACGGCCGGCAAGATCGACTTCGACCGCTGCATCGCCACCCCGGACATGATGGGTATCGTCGGCCGTCTGGGCAAAGTGCTCGGTCCGCGCAACCTGATGCCCAATCCCAAGGTCGGTACCGTCACCATGGACGTGACGCAGGCGATCAAGGATGCCAAGGGCGGGGCGGTGGAATTCCGCGTCGAGAAGGCGGGCATCGTGCAGGCTGGAATCGGCAAGGCCAGCTTCGCCGAAGACGCGATCGCCGCCAATGTGAAGGCGTTCATCGACGCCGTCATGAAGGCCAAGCCGTCGGGCGC
>JAEKMB010000290.1 GCA_019508105.1 Alphaproteobacteria bacterium | reverse complement strand
CGGCGGCGAAACAATCAAGCTGATCGGCCCCGGCTTTACGGATAACTGGAGAACACGCAACACCAAGGATCTTTATACCCGCATCAAGACCACCATGCCGCTCAGCAATCCCGGCAGCCTGAGCGATGCCGAAACCGCCCAGGTCGTGGCGTATATTCTCAAGGGCAACGGCGCCACAGCCGGTAGCGCAGACTTCACCCCGGCGACGGCGGTGGCGATCAACACCGTTATTCCGGCGCGTCAGGGCGGCGGCCTGTATGCGGGCTATACCAGCCTCAGCGGCGCCCCCGCCCCCACCGGCCTCACCTTTCCGGGCACGGTGGCAAAATACACCCCGGTCACCGAAGAGATGCTGCAGCATGCGCCGGCCTCCGACTGGCTGATGCATTACCAGAATTATGCCGGCTGGAGCCATTCGCCGCTGAAGCAGATCAATACCCAGAATGTGCACAATCTGCAGCTTCGCTGGGTCTGGTCGCTGGACGATGGCGAACGCCAGCAGATCACGCCCCTGGTGCATGACGGGGTGATGTTCATCTCCACCGTGGTCAACAACAAGGTCCAGGCGCTCAATGCCGCGACGGGGGATCTGATCTGGGAAAATTCCTTAGGGCCCCGGCTGGAAAACCAGGTCAACGCCACGGCGCGCGCCATGGCGCTTTACGGCAACCAGCTTTTCTATCCCGCGAGCGATGCCACGCTCTATGCGCTCGATGCCCAGACCGGAAAGGTCAACTGGAAGTTCAAGCTTGCCGATTATGGCCATGACAAGGTCGGCGTCCTGATGATCGCTGACTGCAAGCTGATCGTCGGGCGCGGGGTCTGCGACGAGGCGGCGCTGGAAGACCGCTGCTTCATTGCCGCTTATGACGTCAAAGACGGCCATCAGCTCTGGAAATTCTCCACCGTCGCCTATAGCGGCGAGCCGGGCGGCGACAGCTGGGGCAACATGACCAACGCCCAGCGGGCCGGCGCCGACGCCTGGATCGCGGGCACCTATGATCCCAAGTTGCGGCTGGTCTATTGGGGCACCGGCCAGGCCAAGGCCGGCAGGAACGGCATCGGCGACAAGCTTTTCAGCAACGCCACCATCGCCCTGGATGTCGATACCGGCAAGCTCAAATGGTACCACCAGACCGCGCCGGACGAAGGCCTGGATCTGGATGAGGTCTATGAGAAGATCCTGGTGGATGAAGGTCCGCAGAAACTTCTTCTGACCGCCGGCAAGAAAGGCATCCTCTGGAAGCTTGACCGCACCAATGGGAAGTTCCTGGATTATGTGCCGATGGTATTCCAGAATGTCTTTACCAGCATCGATCGCAAGACCGGCCGCGGCACCTACCGCGCCGATATCCTGCATCCCGAGCCGGGCAACTCGCGCCCGTCATGTCCGGCCCAGTCGGGCGGCCATAACTGGCCCGCGGCAAGCTATGTTCCCGAAGATGATCTGATCATCTTTCCCCTGATGCAGATCTGCGTGACCTCGCAGGGCGACATGATCGGCAATTTCGAAGCACCCGCTTCGGACGGTTATCTGGGACGTCTCAGTGCCTATCGGGCGAAGGATCTGAAGCCGGTCTGGACATTGCAGCAGCGCGCGCCGTTCCTCACCAGTTCAATGACCACGGCCGGCGGCATTGGCTTTATCGGGGACTGGGATCGCACCTTCCGGGCCTTTGACGTCAAAACCGGCAAGACCTTGTGGACGACCCGGCTGGGCACGACGGCGCAGGGCTTTCCCACGACTTTCAGCGTGGGCGGCGAGCAGTTCGTGGCGGTTCCGACCGGCTATAATGGCGGCAGCCCGGAGCTCAGGCCCAGCAGCATGTTTGCTTTCGAGCGCAATCGCCCGCTAGTCGGTCACGCCGTCTATGTCTTCGCCCTGCCGAAAAGCACGGCGAAACAGCCCAATTCGAAATAACTCGCGCGGCGCTTAAGGTTCGCCGGGCTTGAAGGCGAGATCCCAACCCGGCGGCAGGCCCTGATCGGCTATGGCCATGGTTGCGGCCGCCGTCACATAGAGGCCCTGCAGCACGGTGAGGTCCACGATCTGCTGGTCGTTCAGCACTTGATGCAGCCGGCCATAGGTTTCGTCCGACACCGCATGGCGGGTGAACAGCTCCATGCAGAAATCATAGACCGCTGCCTCGTCCGGCTTCATGGTGGCGGGCCGCTGGTTGGCTTTCAGGGCCGCCAAGGTTTCTGGCGCAACCCCGGCATTGATCGCCGGCTGGTAATGCGTCGCCCATTCTACCTGGCTGCGCCACAACCGGCCCTGGATCATGATGGAGAATTCCCTCAGCCGGACAGGCACCATGGACTGGAAGCGCACATAGTCCATCAGATCGATAATGGGCCTGGCGGCCTGTGGCGAACGCAGCCAGATATGATAGGGCCCGCCGATGCCGATGCGGGAGAATTTCATGATGCGGTCGGCGATGGGGCGTTGCTGATCGTCGAGCTGGGCCAGGGTCAACTCGGCCATCCGCGGCGCAGCCGCCTTGGTCCAGCTCATGCTGGCCATGCCGCCCAGCCAGCCCAGCGTTATGGCGGCGGCGATCGTGAAGCTTTTGGCGATGTTCATTTTCTTCTCCGGATCTTCTTTATTGGCCCGTGATCCCGTGTTCCATGCGGCGGGCGATGTCATTTTTCTGTACGCCCGGCACGCCTTCGGGATTGGCGTCATAAACGGCCTTTAGATAACCCAGATCGTTGGCAGTGAGGGCCGTGCTCACCTGCGTACAGCCACCCGCCAGCAGGTTCGTGATGCTGGGCAGGGCCTGGCACTTGTCGAGCGAATTGATCTGCGCGAGGGCAACAACGGCGATATAGTCCTGGATCGTCGCCATGCGCGCACCCACCGCCAATGGGTTGGCAATAATCGTCACGTGATCGAAGGTGGCGCGCAGACCATCCGCCAACCGCGAGCCCTCAACAGTCACTCCGATGGCATTGGGCATCACTTTGGTGCAAATCGCGAAAGGATTGCCGCGGGCCCGCGCGCCGTCGGTGGTGCCCAACAAATAGCACGGGCCGCTGATTATCAGTCCATGGCCCTTGCCGTCGGTGCGGGATCCATCGATTTCGCGATGGCCTTGCAAATCCATTGTGGCAGTGCTGTACCAAGCCTGGATGGGCCGGATGACGGTCCCCAGCCGATCCAGTTCTTCGGAACTGGAGTGATAGCCAAGCCATTCCCTATGGTCCTTGCGGATATTGTCCAGCAACTCCTGGGGCGTGCTGGTAAAAGCGATCACGATGTTTGGCTTGCAGACCGGGTTGGTGCTGACCCGCGCGCCGGTCTGGAGGGCGACGTCTTTCACCCGTTGCACGACCAGAGCGGTGACATCATCGGGCAATCCCAATGCATAGGGGCAGATCGGCGATTCCCAGCGCGCCACTTTGCCGATCACATGTGTCGGTGTGGCCGCTGCCTGCACGAAATTATTGACAGCCTTTGAGCTCGCCCCGGTTACGGTGACGCTTTCAGCCGGCAATCCTGCGGATTGAGGCGCGGGCGCCGGGGATGGCTGCGCCGACGCAGCGACTGCGCCTAGAAGGAGCGCGAGCGAAATTCCGCACCCTTTGCGGATTCTGGTGATTGCTGATCGCGCGCCCGCTTGCCGTTGCATGCTTGCCTGCCAGCAACTTGTTGGTTCTGTTCCTATAATGAACCTCGATCCCACCAAATAACAGTACTGTTCCTATGTTGGATTTGTCATCGGCTCCCAGACCGACGGTTTTGACGATCTGTCATACTGCTCCAAGGGGAGATGCCCGCCTGGGACCAAAGCGGTCATACACCGCTCGCACCGGGGGATCCTGCCCGAGCAGGAGGTTTGTCCGGCCGCTGACGGATGGTCCCCCCGCCGGGCGGGGAAGCGGCGCCGCGGCGCCTTCGCCACTGCGAAAGAACTTGCGACGCAAAGGAGTCTCGCCACCGCGCTGAAAAAAGGCGAAGCTGCATTCGTGGATAGGGAGCAGACCCATGAAAAAGATTTTGGCGATCGCAGCTTTTGTGGCGCTTGGCATGACTTCGGCGCAGGCTCAGACTCCGCAGCCCGCGGACTGGACCATCCTGACCTTCACCGCCGACCTCAACAAGCCGGCTGACATTGGCTGGGAGCGGGTCGGCGGCAATGACTGGTGCGGCATTGTCAGGTTTCTGGACCTTAAGGGCTGCACCATTAATTCGGGCAAGGGCGAGCTGGGCTCGGTGCGCACCGTGATCGTCGGTACCACCAATGTGGTGGAGATCGCGGTGGCGCGTACGGCCCATTCCTATACCTATGCGCAGCCTTTCACGCCGATCTTCTATCATGGCACCATGGCGGTGGAGCCGGTGGACGCCGGCCATTCCAAGCTGGTCTATACACTGATGTGGAATCAAACCGCGGTGGGCGACGCCAAGGCGCAAAGTGATGCGCGCGAGAGCCGCCAGCGGCGTTTCCAGGCGGCGGTAGACAAGATGGCGGCTGCGGCCAACGCGCCTTGACACGCTCTGGCGCCGGAAGCGGAAATACCAGACAATAAGCAAGGCGCTCGCCAGGATTGGGGAAAATGAACGCAACCAAGACGCGTATCCGTTGGCAGGTCATGTTCACGGTCTTTCTGATCGCGACCGTGAGCTATCTGGACAGAACCAATCTCTCGGTCGCCGCGCCGGTCATTCGACAGGAGCTGCATCTTTCTCCAACCCAATTGGGCTTGGTGCTGAGTGCCTTTTCCTGGTCTTATGCGATTGCCCAGATCCCGGCCGGCCTCATCGCGTCATGGCTGCGCCCGCGCCGGACCTATTTCGTGGCGCTGTGGCTATGGTGCATTCTTCTGGCTTTGACCACCACGGCGACCAGCTTCGGCGCTTGGATTTTCTTTCGTATTCCGTTTGGTCTGGCCGAAGCCATCACCTGGCCGGCCGCGTCCGTCCTGATGAGCCGCTGGTTTCCGCGGATCGAATATTCCCAGGCGATGTCGCTTCAGAATCTCGGGCTGGTGGTGGGCGCGGCTGTGGCGCCGCCCATTGTCGCCTTCATCATCGCCTTCTGGGGGTGGAAGGCCGCCTTTATCGTCACCGGCCTGATCGCCGGGATGCTGGGGACATTTTTCTATATCTATACCAAGGATGATCCCGCCGATGATCCTCGTGTCTCGCCGGAGGAACTGGCCTGGATTCGCCATGATCAGGTGCCGCAAGACAATTCGCCCTTGCCCAAGGGATACATCCGGATGCTGCTGGGTCGCCCTTCGCTTTGGGCCGTGGGCATGGCGAATTTCGGCTTGGATTTCGTCAACTTCCTGTTTCTTGCCTGGTACCCGACCTATCTCACCGACAAATATCACATGTCATTGGGACGGATGGGCGTCATGGCAATGGAGCCCTATATTTTCGCCCTGATCACGGTGCTAGGCGCCGGCCGGCTGGTGCGCCTGCTGACCGATCGTGGAATGGACTCGGTATCGGCACGCCGGATGATTATCTTTGGCGGGCTTTTTATCGGCACCGCCGCCCTGGTGGTCACGGTGAACGTCTCGAACCTCTATGCCTCCGTCACCGCAATGTCGCTGGGCTATGCCTTTGTGATGTCGATCCTTGGCCCCATGTGGTCCACACCCGCCGAGATAGCGGGCGCCAAAGGAGTGGGATTTGCCAGCGGCTTCGTCAACTTTGTCGGCAATGTCGGCGGAATCGGTTCGCCAATTCTCATGGGCGTGGTTTTCCAGCACTTCCATTCCTTCACCCCGGCCATCTTGATCGCGGCCGGCATCACCATGATCTGCGGCGTGCTGTTTCTTCTTCTCTATCGCGCCAAGGCAGACAAGGAATTTGTAGACGCGTTTCTCGCTTCAAAGACCTGACCCTGTCCACCAGGAAGGGAGCATCGCATGAATATTGGCAAGGTGCTGACGGTGCTGCTGGTGGCGGCTTTCGCCGGCGATGTGCGCGGCGATGATAAAGGCGCGCCGCATTACGATAACGATGCTTCCTGGCCCAAGCCGTTTGCCAATAATTGGGTGATCGGCCAGATCGGCGGCCTGTTTGTCGATTCGAACGATCACATCTGGGTGCTGCAGCGGCCCCTGCCCTATGGACGCGATGAGCAGGGCGCCAGATATGACCTGCCGCCGGAAAAGCGCATGCCGTCGGTGCTGGAATTCGATAGCGCGGGCAATATTCTCAAAGCCTGGGGCGGGCAAGGCTATGTGCCGGACTGGCCCAAGTCCGAACATGCGCTCTGGCTCGATGCCGCGGGCAATGTGTGGATCGGCGGCAATGCGCCGGGCGACCGCCAGGTGCTGAAATTCTCTCCAGACGGCAAGCAGCTTCTGGAGATCGGCCATCCCACCCTGGCGCCGCGCGACAACAAGGATACCAGCATGCTGGGCCAGCCGGCCGGTATTGCGGTGGATGACGCCGCGCACGAGGTCTATATCGCGGACGGCTATCTGAACAATCGCATTGTGGTTTACGATTCGGACAGCGGGAAATTCAAGCGCGGCTGGGGCGCTTACGGCATACCGCTCGCACAGGTCGTCAATGCGCCAGAGCCTGCGCCCACTCCGAGCTATGTGCCTGAAGGCCCCGCTTATGTCCCCGGTGAGCCCCCGGAAACTCAATTCCGCACCCCGGTTCACTGCGTGCGGATTTCGGTAGACGGCATTGTGTATGTCTGCGACCGGCGCAATGACCGGATTCAGCTATTCACCAGGCAGGGAAAATTCATCAAGGAAATCCTGCTGCACCGGGAAACGCGCGGCTATGGCTCGGTCTGGATCTTGAACTTTTCGCGCGATCCGCAACAGAAATATCTGCTGATCGGCGACGGCGTCAATCAGCGCATCTGGGTGATCGATCGCAAGACCGGCCGTGAGCTATCGAGCTTCGGCGGGGGTTATCTGCACACCGTGCATCAGGCGGGACTGGATTCACACGGCAATTACTATAGCGGCGATGTCGGTTTTCCCCAGGCGGGCGCGCCGGTCATGGGCAATGGCAAAACCGTCCAGAAATTCGTTCTGCGCTAGCCCGAACTCACTGCTTAACGAATTTCTCCGCCTTGCCTGTCAGCAAACCCAGATAGACGTCGCCATTGACAGCGACGGCGCCGCCATGGGACTCCGTGCTGCCCTCGCCGGGAAGCCGTCCGATCACCTTGCCGTCCAGATCATGCAGCACCCCGCCTGTCCAGACATGCTGATCGCTGGTCATGATCAGGGACGAGGCGCCACCGATATGATCCCATTCGCGCAGATATTTCCCGCCGGCATCGAACACTTCCACCCGCTGATTTTCCCGGTCGGAAACATAAATCCGCCCGTTCCCATCCACCACAAGATTGTGCGGCAGTTGAAACTGGCCCGGGCCATTGCCCCGCTCACCAAACTCGCCGAGATATTTTCCCGTGGCCGAAAAACGCACAATGCGCGGATTGCCGTAGCCGTCGCTCACCAAAATGTCGCCGTTGGGCGCGAAAGCCACATCGGTCGGCAAGTAAAACAGCTTGTCGGTCTTGCCGGCCT
>JAEKMB010000289.1 GCA_019508105.1 Alphaproteobacteria bacterium | reverse complement strand
GATGGTGCCGTCGGTCACCGCGCGGGGTATCGTGAATATGACTGCCCTGGCCGTGGCCCAAGCCGCCGCACAGGCTTGAGAAAAAGAGAAAGCGCCATGGAAGTTCTGGATCTGAAAGCCATGGCCGAAGAAGCCATCGCGCTCCACCGGCAGGGCAATCTGCCGCGCGCCGAGGCGCTGTATCTGCAGATTCTGGAGGCTGATCCGGCGCTGTTCGGGCCGCGCTATTATTTGGGCATTCTGCGCTTGCAGCAGGACCGTTTCGAGGACGCCTGCCGGTTGCTGGGCGATGCTTTGTCGGTGTATCCCAACGATCTGGGCTGCCTGATGAATTACGGCATGGCGCTGCGCGCCGCCGGCCGCCCCGAAGAGGCGCTGGGAGCCTTTGACCGCGCCCTGGCAATTCAGCCCAACATGGCCGAGGGCCTTTACAACCGCGGCGTGGCGCTGGCCGATTTGCAGCGGTTCGAACTGGCGGTGGAGTCCTATGACCGCGCGCTTGTGCTGCAGCCGGAAATGGTCGCCGCCATGGCCAACCGTGCCGTGGCATTGTCGGCGGTGGGGCGCCATGAAGACGCTATTGCCGGCTATGACCGCGTGCTGGTGATGCAACCCAGCAATACCGGCGCCCTGACCCATCGCGGCCTGGCGCGGCGCGCTCTGGGCCAGATCGAGCAGGCGCTGGAAGACTATAACCGCGCCCTGGCGCTGGCGCCGGCCGATGTCGACGCCACCTATAATCGCGGCATCATCCTGCTGGACCTGGAACGCGCCGCCGAGGCGCTGGCCGATTTCGAGGCGGTGATGCACAAGCATCACGGCAATGCCGAGATGCTGAACAATCGCGGCGTGGCGCTGCGCAATCTCAAGCGGTCGCTCGAAGCCCTGGACAGTCTGGACCGGGCGCTGGCGATTGAGCCCAATTTCATCGAAGCCTGGGGCAACCGCGGCCTGACTTTGCGCGACCTGATGCGCCACGAGGAGGCTTTGGCGAGCCTGGACCAGGTGCTGCTCCGGGACCCGGGCAATTCGGTGGCGTTGAACTGGCGCGGCAATGTGTGCCGCGACATGAAGAATTATGTCCAGGCGGTGGAGTGCTATAGCCGCGCGCTTCAGGTCCGCCCCGACTATGCCGAGGCGCTGATCAATCGCAGCTACAGCTATTGGAACCTGAAGCAACCCGAGGCTGCGCTGGCCGACCTGGAGCGCGGTATCGCGCTCGACCCGTATTATCCCTATGCCCGCGGCGAGCTGATGCATATGCGGATGTACTGCGCCGACTGGCACGCCTTCGACACCGACAAGGCGGCGCTGGAGACCGGCCTGCGCGCCGGTGCCCGCATTGTGCAGCCTTTCATCTTCCAGGCCATCGGCCAGGATCCCAAAGATCTGCAAACCTGCTCGCGTATCTGGGGCCATGATCGCTATCCCGCCTTGCCCGCCGCGCCTTTCGATACCGCCGTCCGCAAGGCGCACAAGAAAATCCGCGTCGGCTATCTATCGGGCGAATTCCGCCAGCAGGCCACCGCCATTCTGATGGCCGGCCTCTATGAGCGCCATGACCGCAACAAGTTCGAGCTGGTTGCCTTGGACAGCGGCGTCAATGACGGCAGCGAACTGCGCGCCCGGCTGGAAAAATCCTTCGAGCGCTGGATCGATATCGGCAAGATGCATGACGGCGAAGCCGCCAGCCGCATCCGCGCCGAGGAGATCGACATATTGGTCAATCTTAACGGCTATTTCGGCGATGCCCGGATGGGGGTCTTCGCCCAGCGCGCCGCGCCGCTGCAGGTCAATTATCTTGGTTTTCCCGCCACCCTGGGCACGAACTATATGGATTACATCATCGCCGACCAGACGGTGATCCCGCCGGCCGAATACGGCTTTTATGACGAGGAAGTGGTCACCCTGCCCGGCAGCTACCAGGCCAATGACGACCGGGGCCGTCCGATGGCGCATGTTCCCAGCCGACCGGAAGCAGGACTTCCGGAGACCGGCGTCGTGTTCTGCAATTTCAACAATGCCTACAAGCTGACGCCGGCCACCTTCGATAGCTGGATGCGGATTCTCAAACAGGTGGATGGCAGCGTGTTGTGGCTGCTGGAAAGCCCGGCGCCTTATGCCGACAATCTGCGCAAGGAAGCCGCCGCGCGCGGCGTGGCGCCCGAGCGGCTGGTATTCGCGGCCGAACTGCCCACCGACCTGCACCTGGCGCGGCTGAGCCTGGCCGATCTCTTTCTGGACGGGCTGCCCTACAACGCCCACACCACCGGCAGCGATGCGCTATGGGCCGGGGTGCCGCTGATCACGCAGATGGGCACCACCTTTCCCGGCCGGGTTGCCGCCAGCCTGCTCAAGGCCGCGGGCCTGCCCGAACTGATCACAGAAAGCGCCGCCGATTTCGAGGCGCTGGCGGTCAAGTTGGCCAGCGACGCCAAGACACTCAAAAAGCTGCGGGACAAGCTGGCCAAGAACAAGCCAAGCTGCGCCCTGTTCGACACCGCTGCTTTCACCAAACATATCGAGGCGGCCTATAGCCAAATGTGGGAGCGCTGGCTGGCCGGCGAAAATCCCAGGAGCTTTACCGTCAAGGCTTAGCGGATGAACTGATCCACATAATCCCCGCCCAAGCCCACTTTCTCGTAATGGGCGCGGCACAGAGCGATCTTGGTGAAGACGTCCTCATAGCCCAAGACGCCGCCATCCGGATCGACATAGATCATCACGCCATTGACCTGGAACAGGGTGATCATCTCCTCGACCCCTTCGTCCACCACCAATGTGTGGGTCTCGCCCGGCGCTTCGTAGACATAGCCGCCTTCCTCCGCTGTCCAGTCATGCTCCAGATAGCGCCAGCGGCCCTTGATGACATAGCCATGCACCGGTTGGGGATGGCGGTGGCGTGACAGCACGCCCGACTTGCGCACCCGCAGCAGGTTCATCCAGTAGCCGCGCGAGGCACAGAGGCATAGCGGCCGGAACCAGACATTCTCGCCCTGCGGCACCCAAACCCGCTCGTCGGTGGGGATGGCAGAAGGGATCACCAGCTCAGGCGGCGACTCCTTGGGCTGAGGGTGGCGATAGGGAATGCGGGAATTGTCCTGGGCCATTTGACTTCCTTTGATTGGCGGCTCCGCCGCCGGGGCCTTATTTCGCGGTATAGCCGCCGTCCACCGGCAGCACCGTACCGGTGATGAAAGATGCGGCATCCGAACACAAAAACACCACCGCGCCACCAATATCCTCCGGCTTGCCCCAGCGGCCCTGGGGCGTGCGCTCCACAATGGCCTTGGAGCGCGCAGCATCGCCGCGGGCACCTTCCGTCAGCGCCGTCTCCACCCAGCCGGGCGCGATGGCGTTGACGCGGATGGCGGGCGCCCAAGCCACCGCCAGTGCCTTGGTCAGTTGCGCCACCCCGCCCTTGGAGGCGGTATAGGCCGGCACCAGCCCGCCACCGAAGAAGGACCACACCGAGGCCGTGTTGACGATTGTGCCTGCGGATTGTTGCAACAGGGGATGGGCCGCCAGGCACATGCGCATGGTGCCGGTGAGATTGACCTCGATGACTTTTTGGAAGCCCTGGACGGTGAATTCCTGGCCGTCGCGCAGGATGATGCCGGCGCAGTTGACCAGCGCGTCCAGGCCTTTCAGCCTGCCGATGCAAGCGGTGACCTCCGCATCGCTGGTGACGTCGAGCTTCACCGCCGTCAGGTTTGCGCGGCCTGGCACCCCAGCCACTTCCTCCGCCGTCAGGCCGCTGACGGTCACGGCATAGCCCGCCGCCAGCATGGCCTCGGCGATGCCAAAACCGATGCCCCGCGCCCCGCCGGTGATCAATGCCTGTTTCATGCCGCCACTTTAGCGATCCGGCAGGGCGAAGGCGACATAGGCCGCGCCCTGGGGCGCTTTGCGGTCGCGCGCATTGTCGGCCTGGATCAGCACATATTGCCGTCCCCTGGCCATATAGGTGATGGGGGTGGCGTTGCCGGCATAGGGCAACTGGGCCTGCCACAGCAGGCCGCCGCTGCGCGGATCGAAGGCGCGGATTTTTTTGTCGTAAAGCGTGGCGGCGATGAACAGTACCCCGCCGGCGGTCAGGATCGGGCCGCCATAATTCTCCGAGCCGGTGCTCTTGTCGGCCAGGGCCGGATATTCCCCCAGCGGGATGCGCCACACATAGCTGCCGCTGTTCAGGTCAATGGCGCTCAAGCTGCCCCAGGGCGGCGCCACTGCCGGATAGCCGTCCGGATCCAGGAATTTGCGATAGCCGGTAAAGCGATAGGCGGGCCGGTCGCCGCTCGCCACCGTCGTCATTTCCTTGTCCTCGCCGCCGCGAACATAGTTCAGCAGCGCCGCCATATTCTCGCCGGCAAAATTGAAGGCCGGCATGCGGCCGCGGCCGGCGCGGATCACCTCGGCCATCTGGCCGTCAATCAGCTTGCTGTCCAGCAGGGAGGGAAAAGTCGGCGGCGCACCCTTGCGGTCGGGGCCATGGCAGCCGGCGCAATTGTCCTGGTAGAGCCGTGCCCCCAAACCATGAACCGTGGCGCTGTCGGCCAGCCCGCCGGTCCAGGCCACGTCATTGGCATTGAGATAAAGGATGCCGCCCGCCGACGCCTGGCCGCCCCATTCGGCGCCGCCGTCAAAGCCGGGAAAGGCCAGAGTCTGCCGGCCCGGCCGCATATGCGGGAACGGCCCGTCATTGGCGAAGCTGCGGAACTGCTCCACGGCCCATTGATGCGCTGCCGGGGTGCGGTTGGTCAGCACGCCTTCGCTGAGATGCTGGCGGGCATAAGGCGCCGGCAACGACGGCACCGGCTGGGTGGGCGACAGCGTCTCGATATCGCTTTGCGGCACCGCCATCTCCGTTACCGGAAACAGCGGTTTGCCGGTAACGCGGTCCAGCACGAACAGATAGCCTTGCTTGGTGGCCTGGGCCACCGCGTCCACCACCTTGCCGCCGCGGCGCACGGTCAGCAGCACCGGCGGCGAGGGAAAATCGCGGTCGGCGACATCGTGATGCACGCCCTGGAAATGCCAGCGCAATTTTCCCGTATCGGCATCCAGCGCCAACAGGCTGTTGGCATAGAGGTTGTCGCCACTGCGATCGGCGCCGTAGAAATCGCTCACTGCGGAGCCGGTGGGCGCAAAGACCATGCCGCGCTTTTCATCCACCACCATGCCGGGCCAGGCATTGGCGCCGCCGCCGGTCTTCCAGTAATCGGGCGGCCAACTCTCATAGCCCGGCTCGCCGGGATGGGGGATGGTGTGGAAAGACCAGCGCAGCTTGCCGGTGCGCACATCAAAAGCGCGGATGTCGCCAGGCGCGGCCGGGGCGCTTTCGGCAGTGCGAAATCCCATGATGATGCTGTCGCGCCAGATCACACCGGGCGTGGTCAGCGCCAGGCTGACCTTGTCCGGGTCGCGGCCCAGCCCCTCGCGCAGGTCAATGCGCCCGCCAACGCCGAAATCCGGCAGCGGCTTTCCGTTGGCAAGGTCCAACGCATAAAGATAATTGCCCGCCGCCGCGAACAGGCGCCGCTGGTGCCCCCTTTGCCAAAAAGCCAGGCCCCGCTGCGGCCCGCCCGCCTTCACCCCGGAATGAAAGCGCCAGAGCAGCTTTCCGGTGGCGCCGTCCAGCGCGATGGTGTCCAGGCTGGGGGTGTAGGCGTAGACCACGCCATTGATTGCCAAAGGATGGGTCTGGGGATCGCCCGCCTCGGCCATGTCAAAGCGCCAAGCCTCAGCCAGCTTGCCGACATTGGCGCGGGTGATCTGCACCAGGCTGGAAAAGCGCCGCCCGCCCTCGCCGCCATACCGCGCCCAGTCGGCGCCCTGGCCAAAAGCCGGCAAGGCAAAAGCCAGCAGGCCAAGTCCCAACGCCCATATCTTCTTGTTGTTTTTCATGACATCCGGAACGATCCTGCCAGCGGAGCAGACGATAACAGAGGGGCTCGCGTGACCAAAATCCTGCTGGCGGGCATTTTCCATGAGACCCACAGCTTCACCGACGACTGCACAACCTTGAGCGATTTCATGATCCATCGCGGCCAGGACTTGCTGGACCGCATCGGCGACGGCTCGCAGGTGGACGGTTTCCTCGCCACCGCCAAACGCTTCGGCTGGGAGGTGATTCCCACCGCCAATTATCTGTGCGGCGCCTCCGGCATGGTCGAGCATGAGGTGTTCGAGCTGTTCTGGCAGGAGGTGGAGCCGGTGCTGCGCGCCAGCGTGAACGACCTGGACGGCATTTTCCTGTCACTGCATGGCGCCATGGTGACCACCGAACTGGAAGACGTGGATGGCGAACTGTTGAAGCGCATCCGCGCCATACCCGGCGCGGACAAGCTGCCGATCTTCGGGGTCTATGACCTGCACGCCACCTTGACCGAGGAGATGGGTGCTCTATCCGACGGTCTGGTTTGTTACCGCCTCTGCCCGCATGACGACACCTATGAGAGCGCTGTGCGGGCTACCGAACTTCTGGCGCGCTGCCTGCAAACCGGCATCCGCCCGCGCCAGCATGTGCTGGTGACAAAGATTGTGTGGCCGCCTACCGGCACCGGCACCCGCGACGGCGCCATGCATGCGCTTGAGGAAGCGGCGCGCCGCATGGAGCGCGACGTTCCTGGCGTGCTGGCGGTGAATGTGGTCGGGGGCTATGCCTATTCCGATGTGCGCGATGCCGGCGTCGCCTTCGGCATCATCACCGAGGGCGATGACGAAGCCGCCAAGGCGGCGCTGCGCGAGTTGGAGGAGATCGCCTGGCAAAGGCGCGAAGAAGGAGTCCCCCAAGAACATGACCTGGACGAAGTGGTGCGCAATTTCGTGCCGCGCGGCCATGGGCCGGTGCTGCTGGTGGAGCCGGCGGACAATATCGGCGGCGGCGGACCGGGCGACTGCACCGAGGTTCTGCGGGCGCTGGTCAAGTATGACGTGGCCGGCTCAGGCGTGGTGATGGCCGATGCAGCGGCCGTGGCGGCATTGCAAAACATCCCCATCGGCGGGCACATCACTTTGCCGATCGGCGGCAAGGGCAGCCGGCTGGACCCGGGGCCACTGACCCTGGAGGTCGAACTGGTGTCGCGCAGCGACGGGCGTTTTGAACTGGAAGACCGGCAAAGCCAGATGGTGGTGCTGGGCAGCAAGGTCAGCATGGGCGACAGCGCGGTGGTGCGCCATGGCGGCGTCACCATCCTTCTGACCAGCAAGCGGCTGGCGCCGATGGACCTGGGCCAATGGCGCAGCCAGGGCATTGATCCGGAAAAGCTCAGCATGATCGGCATCAAGGCCGCGGTGGGACATCGGCGCGCCTATGACCCCATCGCCGCCGCCAGTTTCACTGTCTCCACCGCCGGTCCTTGTACGTCAGACCTTGCCCGCTTGCCTTACAAAAGGCTGCGGCGGCCGGTGTTTCCCCTGGATGCGATGGAGGAGAGTGGTGGGTGATGCAGGGATCGAACCTGCGACAAGCTGATTAAGAGTCAGCTGCTCTACCAACTGAGCTAATCACCCAAACAC
>JAEKMB010000288.1 GCA_019508105.1 Alphaproteobacteria bacterium | reverse complement strand
ATGGATTGGGCGATGCGCGGGCACCTGCGGTTCTTTCGCCATGTCGGCGCCAGCTTCCGCGCTACGCCGCCGCCCTTCGATCACACCAAGCTTTGTACCGTGGACGGGGAATGGTCGCTGATCGGCAGCTCCAACTGGGATGCGCGCAGCTTCCGGCTGAATTTCGAGTTCGACCTGGAGATCATCGATCACGACTTCACCGCGCGGCTGGACGCGATGATCGATGCGCGCATGGCGCGCGGTACGGTGCTGACGCCGGACATGCTGGCGGCCGAACCGGTGTGGAAAAAGCTGCGCAACGCCGCGGCGCGGCTATTGATGCCCTATCTTTAGAGCCAGTGCCCAGATCGCCAGGCCCGCCAGTGCGAGCCCGCTGCCCACCAGGCCGGTGGAGGCCAAGCCCAGGCCATGGGCGATGGCGACGCCGCCCAGCAAAGGCCCCAGCGCATTGGCAACATTGAAAGCGCTATGGTTCAGCGCCGCCGCCAGGGTTTGCGCCCGGCCCGCCACATCCATCAGCCGCGTCTGCAGGATGGGGCCCAGCGCCCCACCCAGGCCGATGGCGAACACCGACAGGCTGATGCTCCAGATGTTGCCGACCGCGAAGGTGTAGAGCGCCAAGGTGAAGGCGAACCACAGCAGCAGCCAGCCTGCCATCGGCATCAGCCGGCCATGCGAAAAACCCGGCACCACCACCAGCCCCGTCATCATGCCGGCGCCGAACACCGCGAATACCAGCGGCACCACGGCCGGATCGGCATGAGTCAGCGCCAGCAGCACATTGGCGAGATAGGTATAGACCGCGAACAAGCCGCCGAAGCCGATCGCACCGATGGCCAGGGTGAGCAGCACGTCGCGGTTCTTCAGGGCCGCCAGCTCGGTCAGGGGACTGGCGCCTTTCTCCGGCGGCTGGTGCGGCGCGAACAAAGCGACAAGCGTGGCCGTGAGCAGCGACAGCACCGCGACAATGCCGAAGCCCCAACGCCAGCCGATCGCCTGACCCAGCCAATTGGCGCATGGCACGCCGATGATGGTGGCCACGGTCAGGCCCATCAACACCCGCGCCGAGGCCTGGGCGCGCCGCTCCTGCGGCACCAGCGAGGCGGCCACCAGCATCGCCACCCCGAAATAGGCGCCATGCGGCAAGCCGCTGATGAACCGCAGCAGCAGCATGGCGTGATAGGAAGGCACCAGCCCGGTCAGGCCATTGGCCAGCGCGAAGATCAGCATCAGGCCGATCAGCAGGGTGCGCCGGGCGATGCGCGCCGACAGCACCGCGATCAGCGGCGCTCCCACCACCACGCCCAGGGCATAGGCGCTGATGACATGGCCGGCGACAGGCGGCGTGATGCCCAGGTCATGGGCGAAAAACGGCAACAGGCTCATGGTGGCGAATTCGGTGGTGCCGATGGCAAAACCGCCCACCGCCAGCGCCAAGTGAACCAGGTCGGGATGCGAAGCGCGGGCCAATATTCGGTCTTTCCTAAAAAGACTGCTCTACGATGCAGCGTCCGCCGCGGCAATGCGGCCTGAGGTTTCAGGCCGCGCCGGGCATGTTACCGTTGCGCCGCCGTGACTCGGAAAAAGACCATGTTGAGGAAAATGTTTTTGGCGGCATGCCTTATCGCGCCGGCGGCGGGTGCACAGGCGCAAACGCCCATCGATCCCGACAAACAGGCCGCCGCGCTGGTCAAGCAGATGACCACGGAAGAGCGCAACCTGTTACTGCATGGATTTTTCTCGCGCCCCAATCCGGTCAACAAGCTGCCCCAGATCGGCGCGCCCTATGCCGCCGGTTACACGCCGGGCATCGCACGGCTGGGCATCCCGCAGTTGACGGAAAGCGATGCCAGCCTGGGTGTGGCCTGGATCAACGGCAAGCGGGCGCGGGGCGCCACCGCCCTGCCCTCCAGCATGGCGCTGGCCGCGACCTGGGACCTGAAGATCGCCTATGCCGGCAGCGCCGCCATCGCCCAGGAGGCGCGCGCCAGCGGCGACAATGTGCTCCTGGCGGGAGGCGTGAACCTGACGCGCGAGCCGCGCAACGGCCGCAACTTCGAATATCTGGGCGAGGACCCGCTCCTGGCCGGCACCCTGGCGGGGGAAACCATCCGCGCCATTCAGGACCAGCATGTAATGTCCACTGTCAAACATTATGCCTTGAATGCGCAGGAAACCCAGCAAAGCGCCATCGGTGTGGACATATCGGAAGCGGCGGCGCGCGAAAGCGACCTGCTGGCCTTCGAGCTTGCCATCGAGCGCGGCAATCCCGGGGCGGTGATGTGCGCCTATAATCATTTCAACGGACCCTTTTCCTGCGGCAGCGACTTCCTGCTGAACAAGGTGTTGAAACAGGACTGGTCCTATCCCGGCTTTGTGATGTCGGACTGGGGCGCCAACCACGCCACCGCCGATGCCCTGGCGGGTTTGGACCGGGAATCCGGGGAGGAATTCGACAGCCAGATCTTTTTCGGGGCGCCGCTGATGGCGCTGGATGGCAAGGACCCCGCCTATACTGCCCGCATCACCGACATGAACCAGCGCATCCTGCGCTCGATGATCGCCAACCATCTGTTCGACGATCCGCCCAAGATCGCCACGCCGGACATTGCGCGCGGCGAAGCCGCCGCCCGCGCCGAGGCCGCTACGGGCACGGTGCTGCTCAAAAATAACGGCATCCTGCCGCTGCTGAAGACTGCCAGGCGCATCGCGGTGATCGGCGGTTACGCCAATATCGGGGTGATGTCGGGTGGCGGCTCAAGCCAGGTGGCGCCGCAATCGGGACCGGCCCTGGCCATCCCCACCACCACCGCTGCCGACGACTGGCAAGCGGTGATGCTGCATCCCGGCGCGCCGGTGAAGGCGATCCTGGCGCGCACAAGCGGGACCCGCATCACCTTCGATACCGGCGCCTATCCGGCTTTCGCCGCGGCCCGCGCCAAGGACGCCGACATCGCCATCGTCTTTGCCACCCAATGGACCACCGAAGGCCTGGATGTGCCCGATCTCAACCTGCCCAGCGGGCAGAATGAACTGATCGCGGCCGTGGCGGCCGCCAATCCGCGCACCATCGTGGTGCTGGAAACCGGCGGACCGGTGCTGATGCCCTGGCTGGACAAGACTGCGGCAGTATTGGAGGCCTGGTACCCCGGCATCCGAGGCGCCGATGCCATCGCCGACATCTTGTTCGGCGACGTCAATCCGTCGGGCCGCTTGCCCATCACCTTTCCTGCCGCGCTGGAGCAGATGCCGCGTCCCAGGCTGGATGGGCTGTTCGACTTCGATGGCCGCCAGCATGTGAATTACGACATTGAAGGCTCGGACGTCGGCTATCGCTGGTATGACCGCAAGGGCCTGACGCCATTGTTTCCCTTCGGCTTCGGCCTTTCCTATACCAGCTTCCGCTATGACGACCTGAAGCTGCGCAGCGAAGGCAACACCATCCATGCCAGCTTCACCGTCACCAATACCGGCAGCCGCGCCGGGCGCGACACACCGCAGGTCTATGTCACGGCGCGGGGCAATGCCAAGGGGCAACGCCTGATCGGCTGGGGCAATGTCGAACTGGCGCCCGGCGCCAGTACGCGCGTCATTGTGGATGCCGATCCGCGCCTGCTGGCTGATTGGTCCAGCCCACGCGGGCGCTGGGCCATGCCGGCGGGGCGCTATGACGTGACCGTCAACAGTTCGGCGGCCAATCCGGTGCTGGACGGCGCCACCGGGCTGGAGGCGCGGCTTTTGCCGCCATGAGTAGATTTACCTTTCGCTAGTCATGTTTTTGCGCTCTTTGCCATGAAGTGCTGCGCCAATCCTTAAGGCTCCCCTCACCTTTTGGCCGCTAAACTTTGGGTCCAGTTCCGGGGCCTCTCGTGAATCATTCGCTGTCAAAGATGTTGACCGTCATCACCGGCCTTTTGGTGGTGGTACTGGTAGCGGTGTTCGCGGTCCTCGCGACCTCGGCCTTCAAGCGTCAGCGCGACGCCGATCGCATTCTTTCCATCGTCATCGTCAAGCGTGACATGCTGTCGGCGCAGCAGGCGCTGCGCCTGGAAGGCGGCAGCCTGGACCTGGCCCTGGAACGGGCCATTCCTTCCACGGAAGGCCAGATCGACCAGATCCTGGCCCTCCATGGTCGCACCCAAGCGACCTTCACCCACCTCAAGACGCATGCCGCCAACAGGTTCACTTCCGGCTATGCCGAGATCCTGGACGAGGAAGCGGCTTACGAAAAACTGATGCCCGCCCTCCTGGATGCCATCGCCCGCCCGTTGGACCAGCGCTCGTCAAGCTTGGCGGCGAAGCGCTTGCAGGTCATCAACGGGCTTCTGGCGCATATGAACAGCAAGTCCAATTCCCTGTCGCGCAGCATCGGCTCCGCCGCACCCCTGATCAATGAGATGCTGCGGGTCAACGACGTCGCCTGGCTGGCGCGGAGCGCCGCCGGCAGCGATCGCCATGCCATCATGGACGCCATTCTGGCCGGGGGAAGGCCCAGCCTCAGGACGCTGCAGCGATTCACGGAATTTAACGGGCGGGTCGGGGCCTTCTGGACCATCGTGGCGGACGATGCGCGCCTGCCGGAATTTCCTTCCGCCATAAAGGCGGCGGTTGCCCGCACCCAGTGGGTATATTTTACCGATTTCATGTCCTGGCGCAGCGAGGTGGTTGGCGCGCTGGAATCAGGCAAGCCCTCGCCCATCACGGCTGAAGAATGGGTGCGCCTCTCCAATCGTGGCGTCAGTTCGCTGACGGCGGTATCCGATGCCGCGCTGGACCTGACCGGCAGCTATGCCGCGGCGCAGTTTCAGACTGCCCGGGAGAATTTTATTATCGCCATCGCCTTGATGCTGGCCTCCATCGCCCTGGCCAGCTTCGCCGCCATCTATCTGATGTGGGGCGTGCTCCGCCCGCTGCGCGCCATCACCAGAAGCATGGAAGCCATCGCCGGCGGCAAGTTGCACACCGAAATTCCCTATGGTGACCGCGATGACGAGATCGGCCAGTTCGCCGGCGCTCTCAAGCTGTTCCGCGACTCCTCGATCGAGCGCGCCAAGCTGGAGAAGGAGCTGCTCGGCAGCCGTGTCGCGCAGGAATCCGCCGAGACCTCCAACCGCATCAAATCGGAATTCCTGGCCAATATGAGTCATGAGTTGCGCACCCCGCTGAACGCCATTATTGGCTTTTCCGACATGATGCAGCACAAGATCTTCGGGCCGATGCATCAGGGCTATGAGGAATATGCCGGGTTGATCCATGAATCCGGCAATCACCTGCTCAACCTGGTGTCGGATGTGCTGGACCTGGCCAAAATCGAGGCCGGAAAACTCTCCATCGATCTGCACGAGGTCAACCTGGAGGAGACGGTGGACTATTGCCTGCGGATGACCAAGCGGCGCGCCGATGAGGGCGATATCACCCTGGTCAAGACCATGGCGGAAGGCGCCTTGCGGCTGACCGCCGATCCGCGCGCCTGCAAGCAGATTCTGCTGAACCTGCTTTCCAACGCCGTGAAGTTCACGCGCAAGGGCGGCACGGTCGAGGTGGCTGCTACCGCCCGGGACGACCGGGTGGTCCTGAGCGTCCGCGACACCGGCATCGGCATCCCCGCCGCTATCCTGTCGCGCATCGGACAGGCTTTCGAACAGGCGTCCAACGATCCCATGCTGGCGCGCGAAGGTACCGGACTGGGCTTGGCGCTGGTCAAGGCCCTGGTGGCGCAGCATGGCGGCGCCCTGCGCATCGAGAGCCGGGAAAAGATCGGCACCATGGTGACGGTAGAACTTCCGCGCACACAAGCGCACAGGATGGCGGCGTAACATTTTTGCGCGCGCAAAAGTTCCATCCTGAAATGTTCAATTACGCGTCACAATGCTGCTTTTTTACCACCAACGGCTGATGCCGCGGGTGCT
This sequence comes from Alphaproteobacteria bacterium, assembly GCA_019508105.1. Classification (GTDB taxonomy): domain Bacteria; phylum Pseudomonadota; class Alphaproteobacteria; order Micropepsales; family Micropepsaceae; genus Rhizomicrobium. Next base: position 1,723 of record JAEKMB010000288.1, on the reverse strand, counting down.
AATTGCCCTTCCGTGAATGCTTTGTCACCTGAGGGAGTTTCCATGACCGTTAGACGCTTTTCCGCGCTCGCCGCCACCGCGAGCGTTCTGGCCCTTGTTTGCGCCTCCAGCGCCTTCGCCCAGGAAGTTGCCGCGAATGAAACAGAAACCGTCGTCGTCACCGGCAGCCGTGCCGCCCCGCGCGCCCAGCTCGATACCGTCGTGCCCGTGGACGTGATTTCCGCTGCCCAGATCGAGCATACCGGCACCACCGACCTGGCCCAGGCGCTGTCCCAGTCGCTGCCCTCGCTGAACTTCACCCATCCAGCGGTTACCGACGGCACCGATTCCTTGCGCCCCGCCACCCTGCGCGGCATGTCGCCGGACCAGACCCTGGTGCTGATCAATTCCAAGCGTGCCCATGCCTCCTCGCTGGTGAACCTGAACGGCTCGCTGGGCTATGGCTCGGCGGCGTTCGATCTCAACACCGTCCCGGCCATGGCGCTGGGCAATGTCGAAGTGCTGCGCGACGGCGCCGCGGCCCAGTACGGCTCCGATGCCATTGCTGGGGTGGTGAATCTGCGCCTCAAGGAAGCGCGCGACGGCGGCGGCGTCAGTGTCACCGGCGGCATTTACAATACCGACGTGCCCTACAACCTGGGGGGGGCGCCCCAGCCGACCGGCGTCAACCTGCCGGGCTCCCGTCAACTGAATGATGGCGCCACCCTGGTGATCTCGGGCTGGAAGGGCATTGATCTGGGCAACGGCTTTGTAACCATCACGGCCGAATATAAGGACCAGCAGCACACCACCCGCGCCGGTCCCGACCCCCGCCAGCAATATGCCCTGATCGCCCCCGGCGTGTTCGATCCGCGCGAGCAGACCATCAACCGGTTCGACAACTGGTATGGCGAGCCCAAGATGCAGCAGTACACGGTGTATCTGAACGCCGGCTATGACCTGTCGGAGAATGTCCACCTCTATGCCTTTGGCGGCTACCAGTTCCGCGACGCCACCTCGGCGGCGAATGTGCGCCGCCCGGGCCAGCAGACCCTGGCCAATCCGGCCTCCAACCTTTTGGCGGTCTATCCCAACGGCTTCCTGCCCAAGATCAACAGCCAGATCGAGGACGCCAACATGGCGGTCGGGGCGCGCGGCGTGATCGACGCCTGGAACTGGGATACCAGCTTCAACTACGGCTATAACGGCTATCACTTCAACACTATCGATTCGATCAACGTCTCGCTCGGCCCGACCAGCCCGACCCGCTTCTATTCGGGCGGCCCGCGTTACGGCCAGGGTGTGTGGAACCTGGACGTCAATCGTCCGCTGAACATTTTCGGCACCAACGACACCAGCCTGGCGCTGGGCGGCGAAGTCCGCTTCGAGACTTATCGCATCAGCTCAGGCGACGCCTTCTCCTTTGCCAATGGCGGCTATGTCACCCCGACCGGCAATATCGGCGGCGCCGGAGCGCAAGGCTTCCCCGGCTTCTCGCCGTCCGACGCCGTGCGGGCCGACCGCAACTCCCAGAGCGCCTATATCGATGTGGATACTCACCCCATCGAAGCGCTCGACATCGACGTGGCGGGCCGGTTCGAGAATTATTCGGACTTCGGCACCACGGTGAACGGCAAGATCGCCGCGCGCTACGACTTCAGCGAGATGTTCGCGCTTCGCGGCGCGGTATCGTCGGGCTTCCGCGCCCCGTCGCTGCAGCAGGAATATGTCGCCTACACCTCCA
>JAEKMB010000001.1 GCA_019508105.1 Alphaproteobacteria bacterium | reverse complement strand
GCAATGCCACAGGTGACGGCAAGGTAGATGATGGTGAAAATGTCCATCAGCCCCTTTTATTTTGATCCTGGTCGAATGCTTCGAATTCGTGCCTGATCGAGGCATCGATCAAGGTCCGCCAAACCGGTTCGGCGATGTCGGGGCTTAGGCCCGCCTTGCGCCCTTCGGCGAGCACCTTGGTCACCACATCCTCGATCCGGGCCGGATCGCGCACTTGTTCACGGCCGGTCTTGAGCTGAGCCGCCCGTTCGATATAGGCCTGGCGCACCGCCAGCAGCGCCACCAGCCGCGCATCCAGCACATCAATCGCCGCCCGCAATTCGGCCATGGAACCGCAGCTTTGTGCCGTCTTCGGGGGAGCGTCATTTTGCATCGCAGCACTGTTATAGGCGGGGGTTGTTGGGTTGGCTATTTTTACACTATAAGAACGACGTTTTCCCAGCCAATACATGAAGTTAGGTGTGGAATAGCCTGATGACCACCGCCCCCATCGAAACCGACGTCGCCATTATCGGCGCAGGCCCCATCGGCCTGTTCGCTGTTTTTGAGCTGGGGCTGCTGGATCTGAAGTGCCACCTGATCGACATCCTGGATCGTCCGGGCGGCCAGTGCACCGAGCTCTATCCCGAAAAGCCGATCTACGACATTCCCGGCCTGCCCATTGTCACCGGCCAGGAGCTGACCAATCGGTTGATGGAACAGGTCAAGCCGTTCAATCCGCAATTTCACTTCAATGAAATGGCGACCAGCCTGGAAAGGCTGGGCGATGGCCGCTGGAAATTGAAGACCGACGCCGGCACCGAGATCGTCGCACCAGTTGTGGTCATCGCGGCGGGCGCAGGCAGCTTTCAGCCCAAGCGTCCGCCAGTGCCGGGCATCGAGCATTTCGAGAATGCCGGCGACGGCATCGGCGTGCATTACGCCGTGCGCAAGATGGAAACCTTCCGCGGCAAGAACATCCTAATCGCCGGTGGCGGCGACAGTGCGCTCGACTGGGTGATCAACCTGGCGCCCCTGGCCAAGAGCATGACCCTGGTGCATCACCGCGACGGCTTCCGCGCCGCCGCCCACAGCGTCAACCAGATGCGCGAGCTGGAGAAGGCCGGCAAGGTCAAATTCCATGTCGCATCCGTCAAGGCGATCCATGGCGAGCCCGGCAAGATGACCGGCGTCACCCTGGCCGGCCATGACAAGAGCGAATGGCATCATGAGACCGATGCGTTCCTGCCTTTCTTCGGCCTGACCATCAAGCTGGGGCCGATCGCGGAGTTCGGCATCAACCTGAACGAAAACCTGATCCCGGTGGACACGGCGCGCTTTGAGAGCCAGACGCCGGGCATCTTCGCCATCGGCGACATCAACAGCTATACCGGCAAGCTGAAGCTGATATTGTCCGGCTTCCATGAAGCCGCCCTGATGGCCCAGGCGGCGTTCCACATCGCGCGGCCGAACGAAAAGCTGCGCTTCCAGTACACGACCTCATCGTCCAGCCTGCAAAAGAAATTGGGTGTCTCGTGAGTGAGCCGCGGTCGCCGAAGGCGGCGAATTGATCCGTCGCTAGCGTCAGCGTCGTGCGACGATCAATTCGAGCGGCGAACGCCGCGAGCAGCACGGTAAGACTGTGAAAGGAATGACAAAGTCATGAAGATCCACGCCGTTGACCGCCAGGGCAAGGAACACACGCTGGAAGGCCGTGACGGCTGGAGCGTGATGGAAATCCTGCGCGACGGCGGGCTGGACGTTGCAGCGGAATGCGGCGGCGCCTGCGCCTGCGCCACCTGCCATGTCTATATCAATGACGGCTGGTTCGAGAAGCTGCCCGCGCCTTCGGAAGCGGAGATCGACATGCTGGACATGGCGCTGGCGGTCGAACCCAATTCTCGCCTGTCCTGCCAGGTGATCTGCAGCGATGCCACCGACGGCATCAAGGTCACTGTCGCGGCCGCCCGGCGCCATGTGGTACAGGCCGCGCAGATAGGTCATGTCGATATCCGTGAGCCCGGCCGGCTTCATGGGACTTTCGCATTTGGGCGCCAGCAAATTGGTGATGGTCGGCACCGGCTGGCATTCATCGTAATATTGCCCCTGTCCCAGCGCGAGCATGGCGATGTAGTCGGCCAGGGGGCCGATCGGCTGGCCGGCGATCTTGCTGGAATCCACAATGATCATGGCGGTGGTGAACTGGCTTTTCAGTCCATCGCCGACCCTGGAGCCGCTGGCATGGACGGAAAAGAATCCCAGACTCTGCATCGCATCCATCCCGGCCAGATTGTAAGCGCCGCCGTCAGGTTGGACGATGCCGTAGAAATCCTCGGTGGCGGTCGAGTACCAGGCCTGGACCGTGCGGGTCATGGTGGCCAGCTGTTTTTCGCGCGAGGTGTAGTGATAGCCCAGCAGAACCGGGCGCTTTTCCCGCACCATATCCAGCACCGCCTGCGGCTGCGGCGTGGCGGCGACAATGATGTTGGGGCGGCAAGGCTCCTTGTCGGCCAGCGGAGCGCCCACAGCGATCGCCACGCGGAGGAGGCGCTGGTTGACATACATGTTCAGCTCCGGCGGCAGGCCGATGGTCAAGGGACAGATGCCGGTCTTCCAGCGCGCGATCTTGCGTAGATAAGGCGAGGGCGCGGCATGGGCGATGATGAAATCATCGAGCTGCCGTTCGGGCCGGTCCTTGGGCGCGGTGACGATGACATTTTCCACCCCGATGCCGGAAGCTTCGGCGGGCGGCATGGGCTCCTGGGCGGATGCGGATAGCGCAAAAGCGAGTACGGCAATCGCCGAAATGATGACACGCTGCTTCATGCCACGGCCCTCTTAACCCGCCTATTCTATACCTGTGAGGCTCTGGGCGAAATCCGCTCCGGCACTTCTTTACCAGCCCCTCATAACGCCGCTAGACTCGCCCCTGGCTGGGGATTTCATGACCGTCGCGCATATTTATACGGTGGCGTTTCTGGGAATTGAGGCCCGGGAAGTGGACGTGCAGGTCCATGTCGGGGATTCCGGCGGCGGCCAGTTCAACATTGTGGGCCTGGCCGACAAGGCGGTCGCCGAAAGCAAAGAGCGGGTGCGCGCCGCCCTGAGCGCCATCGGGCTGGCGCTGCCGTTCAAGCGCATCACGGTCAACCTCGCCCCCGCCGACCTGCCCAAGGAAGGTTCGCATTACGACCTGCCCATCGCGCTGGGCCTGCTCGCCGCGATGGGCGTGGTCCCGGCCAGCGAGATGGCAGGCTATGTCGCGCTGGGCGAGCTGTCGCTGGATGCGGCGGTGACGCCGGTGGCCGGAGTGCTCAACGCCGCCATGGCGGCGTCGGAACAGAATCGCGGGCTGATCTGCCCGGCCGGCAATGGTTCGGAAGCGGCCTTTGCCGGCGGCGGCGAGATATTGGCGACGCCGTCGCTGATCGCCCTTGGTCAATCACATCAAGGGCGCATCAGTCTTGGCGCCGCCGGAGCCGAAACTGGCGCAATCGGGGCGGGTGGCGCCCGACCTGCGCGACGTCAAGGGCCAGGAAAGCGCCAAGCGCGCGCTGGAGATCGCCGCCGCCGGCGGACACAATTTGCTAATGTTGTAGTCTATACCCCACCAACGCGAGAGCTA
>JAEKMB010000287.1 GCA_019508105.1 Alphaproteobacteria bacterium | reverse complement strand
CCCGCCTGGTGCTGAAGATCGACGACGCCAGGCCGGTCGACCTGGACGGCGATGCGTTTGGCGACGACATCACCGACGTGGTGACGGTGCACAATACCGACCGCATTCAGCGCGCGCTTTCCACGGCGCGCCATGTCTCGGTGCATTTCGTGGGCATCAAGGGCGCGTCCGGCGACGACAGCTTCACCTTCGGCAACCTGGCGACGGAACGCCCAACACTGATGAAGGTTTGTCCAGTCAAATAACCAGTGACAGCCCCAGCGACAGGATCAGACCCATTACGGCGATGATGGTCTCCAGCACCGACCAGGTCTTGAACATGTTGGGCAGGTTCATACCCATATATTCCTTCACCAGCCAGAAGCCCGCATCATTGATGTGGGAGAAGAACAGCGAGCCCGATCCGATGGCCAGCGCCATCAGCGAGGGATTGAGCGCCGGATTCGAGGTCACCGTCGCCGCCATCAGGCCCGAGGCGGTGACAATGGCCACGGTGGCCGAACCGGTGGCCAGGCGCAGGATCACCGCGATGAACCAGGCCAGAAGGATGGGGCTGAGCGACACCATCTGCGAGGCATGGGCAATGACCGCCCCCAGCTTCACATCGATCAACATCTGCTTCAGCGCCCCGCCGGCGCCGATGATCAGCATGATGGCGGAAATTGGCGGCAGGGCATCGCCCAGCAGCTTGCCCACCACGCGGGTATCCTTGCCGATGAAAAAGCCGAAGGTGCACATGGACAGCAGCACCGCCAGCAGCAGCGCCACGATGGGATGGCCGATGAAGGCGAACAGCAGCCGCACCGGATGGCCCAGCGGCAGCAACAGGTCGGCCACGGTGTGACCCAGCATCAGCAGGATGGGAAACAGGATGGTGAAGATGGTGACGGCAAGGGATGGCGAGCGGTACTGGTCGTCCTTGTGGGTCAACCGCCCCACCAGGTCCACCGGCGGCGCCGCGACGGCGCGCGGCGCGATCCAGAAGGTGTAAAGCGGGCCCGCCACTATCGCGATGGGAACGGACATCAGAAGGCCCAACAGCAATGTGCGGCCCAGATCCGCATTCAGGGCGCTGATCGCCACCATGGGACCGGGATGCGGCGGCACCAGCGCATGCACGATGGAGAGTCCCGCGAATACCGGCAGGCCCGCCAGCAGATAGGGATTGCCTTTCAACCCGCCGGAATTCTTCGATAGCTGGGCGCCAACATTCAGGACGATGGGCATCATCAGCACCACGCCCGCCTCGAAGAACAACGGCAGGCCCAGGATCATGGCCACCGCGCACATGGTCCAGGGCACCATGCGCGGGCCGCCGAAACGCAGAAGACTGGATGAAACACGCTCGGCGCCGCCGGAGCTGGCGAGCAGCTCGCCGAACATCGCGCCCAGCGCCAGCAACATGCCGACATTGGCCAAAGTGTCGCCAAAACCTTTGCCGAAGCTGCTTAGCACCTGGGCGGCCGGCGCGCCCGCCCACAGGCCCAGCACCAGCGCGCCGATCACCAGGGCGGGAAAGGGATGAAGCCGGAAGCGCGCGATGGCGACGACCACGGCCAGGATGACGGTCACGGCTATGGCAAGCAGTACAAGATCGTTCTGCGACATGGATCCCCCCGGACCTCGACTCGGCCGGGGTTTCCCGGTCCGTTATCACACGCTAGCACATTGGTTGCAGACGCATAGCGCTTCGCGCGGCTTCACGAGCGAAGCAGGTTGGAAACGGGACGCCCTGGCTTGACCGGGAGCCGGTCAGCCGCGCCCGCGATACGGAGCGACGCCCGTGTCGGGCAGCCATACCCCATTTGGAAGTTTTCCAGACTGCCAGAAGACATCAATCGGCATGCCGCCGCGCGGATACCAGAAGCCGGCGATGCGGATGAATTTGGGCTTGATAGCTTGTTGTATACGCTTGCCGATGATCAGGGTGCAGTCTTCGTGAAAACCGCCAATGTTGCGGAAGCTACCGAGCAGCAGCTTCAGCGACTTGGATTCGACAAGGCTCCGGCCCGGCACACAATCAATCACCAGATGCGCGAAGTCCGGCTGGCCGGTGATGGGGCACAGGGTGGTGAATTCCGGTGCGGTGAAACGCACCAGATAATCCTCGTTGGGATGAGGATTGGGCACTGCGTCCAGTTTGGCCTCATCCGGTGAAGCGGGCAGTTTCACGGCGCGGCCAAGTTGGAGATTTTTCTTTGCCATTGACGTTCCTCCCTGCCGCTCGCTCGTGCTCGCGGCGTTCGTCACTTTCGCAGGTCCACCGGACCTGCTCACGCGCTGCGCGCGCCGATCCTCACCCTTCGTAAACGCAAGTCTGGCCATAGGACGGACGGCGCAGTTTCACCCGCACCACCTCCGGCAGCGCCGCCTTGGCGCGCAGGAAGATATACTTGGCCAGATTTTCCAAGGTCGGCACGCCCATCTCCTCAATCTCGTTCAGCAGCCGGTGATCCAAGGTGGCACGGATGGCCTTCAGCGCCGCATCCACTTCGCCGAAGTCGCGCAGGAAGCCGGTGGCGGGATTGGCCTGGCCGCGCAAGGTGACCTCGGCATAGAAGGAATGGCCGTGCAGGCGGCGGTTTTCCGCCGCGCCATTGCCCAGATAATGGGCCGCGTCAAAGCCGAATTCCTGCGATATTTCCATCATTCCGGACTCAAGGTGCGAAGCGGTAGTCCATTAAATAACAGCTCAAGCGGCCGGCCGGCCGCTTGAGCGGGGCATATCGGCCTTTGGTCCGTCCTGGTCAAGGATTAACGGAAAACAGGCTTGCCAGCAGCCCAAAGCGGGCCACAATGCGCCATGATGAAAAAGCCCTTTGTCCGCAGCCTGATCCGCTGGCTGGCCGAACCCCTGGCCATGGTCGTGCTGATGGTCTGCGCCACCACCGCCATCGCCCAGCCTTTCTATATTCCATCCGGCTCCATGGAACCGACCCTGCAAATCGGCGACATGCTTTTGGGCACCAAATATGCCTATGGCTATAGCCGCTGGTCCCTGCCCGGCGGCTTCGGCCCGGCTTCTCCGACGCGCCTGTTCGGCAAGCTGCCGGCCCGCGGCGATGTAGTGATCTTCAAGAAGCCGCAGGACACCGGCACCACCCTGATCAAGCGCGTGGTCGGCCTGCCCGGCGACCGCATCCAGATGGTGCATGGCCATCTGGTGATCAACGGCCGGACGCTGCCGCTGATCCCGGCAGGCACCGGCGAAGTCGAAGATGCCCATGGCGATCGCTACCCCATCGAGAAGTTCACCGAGACCCTGCCGGGCGGGGTCACCCACACCATCTTCAAGGCGGGCTGGGACGGGCCGCTGGACGACACATCGGTTTATGTGGTGCCCGCAGGCCATATTTTCGGCATGGGCGACAACCGCGACAATTCCACCGACAGTCGCGTACCGGTGGAACAAGGCGGCCCCGGCTATATCCCGGTGGAGAACCTGGTGGCGCGTGCCGATGTGATGCTGGGTTCCTATGACTATCTGGGAGTGCGCTCGATTCGCTCCCTCCTGGACCGGATTCGCCTGTCGCGGTTCCTGCGTCCGATTTGAACCCAAAAAACCCAGTGTGACACTTGGCGCGACCGTCATTATTGCGCCCGTGTCACCCCGCATGCTAACTGGCGGCGCGCCGCGCGAGGTGACTCGGGGCAGCGTCAAATAACATAGCTGAGTCAGTAGCTTAAACCAACTATTAGCGGCCGTCCGGCGCATATTTGCGCTCACGCCGCGAAGGACGAATGTGGCAGGCGGAACGGCGGAAGGCGGACTGGCGGGGCGTTATGCCAATGCCCTGTTCGAACTGGCCCAGGAACAGAAGGCGGTAGATGGCGTCAGTGCCGACCTGGCCAGCCTGCGCAAGGCCCTGGACACCAGCCCCGATCTCACCCGCCTGGTCCGCTCGCCGGTATTCAGCGCCGCGGACCAAGCCAAGGCGCTGAAAGCCGTGCTGGAGAAAATGGGCACCGGCGCCCTGACCACCAAATTCGTGCTGCTGCTGGCCGAAAAGCGCCGCCTGTTCGTGCTGACCCATGCCATCGCCGCCTATGAGCACCTGGTCGCCAAGTCGCGCGGCGAGACCGAAGCCGAAGTCACCGCCGCCCGCGCTCTTTCGGATGGCGAGATCACCGACCTCAAATCCGCGCTCAAGGCCAAGCTGGGCAAGGAACCGCGACTTCACACCAAAATTGATCCCTCCCTGCTCGGCGGTCTCGTCGTCAAGGTGGGATCGCGCATGATCGACTCTTCGCTCCGCACCAAGCTCGACGGGCTGCGTGCGGCTATGAAAGGGTGAGGAGTGGTCCGCGGCCGCGCGAGCGGCAGCGGACAAAACGATCCAGTGGATCGTTTTGAATGACGAACGCCCGAGCGTAAGCGAGGGCAGGCAAGTATTAGAATGAAGGAATCGTAAGATGGATATCCAGCCCGCTGAAATCTCCGCCATCCTGAAGCGCGAGATCCAGAATTTCGGCAACGAGGCGCAAGTCAGCGAAGTGGGCGAAGTGCTCAGCGTCGGTGACGGCATCGCGCGCGTGCATGGCCTGGACAATGTCCAGGCCGGCGAAATGGTCGAGTTTCCCGGCGGCATCAAGGGCATGGCCCTGAACCTGGAAACCGACAATGTCGGCTGTGTGATTTTCGGCAATGACAGCACCATCAAGGAAGGCGACACCGTCAAGCGCACCGGCGCCATCGTGGAAGTGCCGGTCGGCAAGGCCCTGCTGGGCCGGGTGGTGGACCCGCTGGGCAACCCGATCGACGGCAAGGGTGACATCAAGGGCGCCGCCGAGCGCCGCCGCGTCGACGTCAAGGCGCCGGGCATCATCCCGCGCAAGTCGGTGCATGAACCGGTGCAGACCGGCCTGAAGGCCATCGACACTTTGATCCCGATCGGCCGCGGCCAGCGCGAGCTGATCATCGGCGACCGCCAGACCGGCAAGACCGCCGTCGCCATCGACGCCATCATCAACCAGAAGGCCGTCAACGCCGGCACCGACGAGAAGGCCAAGCTCTACTGCATCTATGTCGCCATCGGCCAGAAGCGCTCGACCGTGGCGCAGATCGTCAAGACCCTGGCCGATGCCGGCGCGCTGGAATACACCATCGTGGTCGCCGCCACCGCCTCGGAGCCGGCGCCGCTGCAATTCCTGGCGCCCTTCTCCGGCTGCGCCATGGGCGAATGGTTCCGCGACAACGGCATGCATGCCCTGATCATCTATGATGATCTTTCCAAGCAGGCCGTTGCCTATCGTCAGATGTCACTGCTTTTGCGCCGTCCGCCGGGCCGCGAAGCCTATCCGGGCGACGTCTTCTATCTGCACAGCCGCCTGCTCGAGCGCGCCGCCAAGCTCAACGAAGACAATGGTGCCGGTTCCCTAACCGCCCTGCCCGTCATCGAAACCCAGGCCAATGACGTCTCGGCCTATATCCCGACCAACGTGATCTCGATCACCGACGGCCAGATCTTTTTGGAGACTGACTTGTTCTACCAAGGCATCCGTCCGGCGGTGAATGTCGGCATCTCGGTGTCGCGCGTGGGGTCCTCGGCCCAGATCAAGGCAATGAAGACCGTCGCCGGCCCCATTAAGGGCGAACTGGCGCAGTATCGCGAAATGGCGGCCTTCGCCAAGTTCGGCTCCGACCTCGACGCTTCCACCCAGAAGATGCTGGCGCGCGGCGAACGCCTGACCGAACTTTTGAAGCAGCCTCAGTACAAGCCCTTCGCCGTCGAAGAACAGGTGGCGGTGATCTATGCCGGCACCCGCGGCTATCTCGACGCCTTCCCGACCAATCGGGTGCAGGCGTTCCAGGAGGCCCTGCTGTCCAAGCTGAAGTCGGCCTATCCGCAGTTCCTGGAAGGCATCCGCAAGGAAAAGGCGCTGACACCTGACCTCGAAACCACGCTGAAGAAGGCGTTGGACGAAGTCTCCAAGTCCTTTTCCTAAGGAAAGCTGATCGCCGATGGCATCCGTCAAGGACATGCGCACACGGATCGGAAGCGTGAAGTCCACGCAGAAGATCACCAAGGCGCTGCAGATGGTGGCGGCGGCCAAGCTGCGCCGGGCGCAGCAGGCCGCGGAAGCCGCGCGCCCCTATGCCCGCGGCATGGCGAGTGTCATCGCCAACCTGGCGGCCGGCGTCTCGGGTCCTTCGGCACCGCTGCTATTGGCCGGCACCGGCAGCGACAAGCGCCACCTGATTATCGTGGCGACCTCCGACCGCGGCTTGGCGGGCGGTTTCAATTCCAGCATCGTGCGCGCCGCCCGCGAAAAGATCGCCGCGCTCCTGGCCGAGGGCAAGGACGTCAAGATCATCACCATCGGCCGCAAGGCGCGCGACCAGCTCAAGCGCGCCTATGGCAACCGTTACATCGAAAGCTATGAAGTGGGCCTGAAGGCGCCGGGCTTTGGCGTGGTTAAACCGATCGCCCAGCGCGTGCTGGATGCCTATACCAATGGCGAGTTCGATGTCGTCACCCTGATCTACTCATCCTTCAAATCGGTGGTCACCCAGACCCCGCGGGTGCAGCAGTTGATCCCGGCCCAGGTTGAAGCCGGCAGTGGGCCTGCCCCCTTCTATGATTATGAGCCCGACGAGGACACCATCCTGCAGGCGCTGCTGCCGCAGAACATCTCCGTCCAGCTCTTGACCGCCATGCTGGAAAACCAGGCCGGCTTCTTCGCCTCGCAGATGACGGCGATGGACAATGCCACCCGCAATGCCGGCGACATGATCAAAGCCCTTACCATCCAGATGAACCGTACCCGCCAGGCGCAAATCACCAAGGAGCTGATTGAAATCATCTCCGGCGCCTCTGCCGTTTAAAGGAAAGATCAGACCATGAGTACCAAGACCAATGCAAAGGGCAAACTTCTCCAGGTGATCGGCGCCGTCGTCGACGTCTCGTTCGAGAATGGCGAGCTGCCGGCGATCCTGAATGCGCTGGAGACCAAGAATGTCGACGCCAAGACCGGAAAGGAAGTCCGCCTGGTGTTCGAAGTCGCCCAGCATCTGGGCGAGAACGCCGTGCGCGCCATCGCCATGGACACCACCGAAGGCCTGACCCGCGGCCAGGAAGTGATCGACACCGGCACCGCCATTCGCGTGCCGGTCGGTCCCGCCACTTTGGGTCGCATCATGAATGTCATCGGCGAGCCGATCGACGAAGCCGGCCCCATCGCCCAGACCCACATGGCGCCCATTCACCGGGAAGCCCCCTCTTTCGCCGAACAGGCAGGCTCTGCGGAAATCCTGGTCACCGGCATCAAGGTGATCGACCTGCTCTGCCCCTATACCAAGGGCGGCAAGATCGGGTTGTTCGGCGGCGCCGGCGTCGGCAAGACCGTGACCATGCAGGAACTGATCAACAACATCGCCAAGGCCTATGGCGGTTACTCGGTGCTGGCCGGCGTGGGCGAGCGTACCCGCGAGGGCAACGACCTTTATCACGAGATGATCGAGTCCAACGTCAATGTGGACCCCAAGAAGAACGGCTCGGCCGAAGGCTCCAAATGCGCCCTGGTCTATGGCCAGATGAACGAGCCGCCGGGGGCCCGCGCCCGCGTCGCCCTGACCGGCCTGTCGGTGGCGGAATATTTCCGTGACGTCGAAGGCAAGGACGTGCTGCTGTTCATCGACAACATCTTCCGCTTCACCCAGGCCGGTTCGGAAGTGTCGGCGCTGTTGGGCCGTATTCCCTCA
>JAEKMB010000286.1 GCA_019508105.1 Alphaproteobacteria bacterium | reverse complement strand
CGGACGACCGCGCCCTCAGCCATGGCTGTGTGCGGGTAGAAGAGATCCATCAACTGGTGGAGAAGCTCACGAGCATCGAACATGGCAAGCTGGAAGAGCTGATTGCCGCGGGACAGACGGTCCGGGAACCGCTAGACCGAGCCGTGCCGGTCTATATTCAATATTGGACCGCCATCGCGCGCGAAAATGGCGGAATCGTGTTCCGCGAAGATGTGTATGGACGCGATGAGCGCATGATTTCAGCGATGTTCCCCAAGGAACATTCCGTGGTGCTTGCCAGCACCCACTAGTTCCCGCCGGAAACTTTGATCCGGTCGTGCGGCTGTGCTATTGTGTCTTCACACCCATGAGACACACCAAAATGACACTCCCACGCCGCGCCCTGCTGCGCGCGGGCGCCGCAGCGGTCATGTCGGCATCGTTGCCAGGTTTCGCCCTGGCCGCCGCCGCGCCGGGCGCACGGAAGTTGAAGCTGGAGAATCTGCACACCGGTGAACGGTTGGCAGCGGACTATTGCATTGATGGATGCTACCAGCCGGACGCTTTGCAGGCGATCAATCACATCCTGCGCGATTACCGCACCGGCGATGTGCACGTCATCGATCCGCGCCTGCTGGACCTGCTGCACGACCTGAACAAGGGCCTGGAAACCGATGCCGCGTTCCAGGTGATTTCCGGCTTCCGCTCGCCTCGTACCAACGAGATGCTGCACGAACGCAGCAGCGGGGTTGCCAGCAAAAGCCTGCATACCCAGGGCATGGCGATCGATATCCGGGTGCCAGGACGCGCCCTGAACACCGTACATGCCACGGCATTGTCCATGAACCGGGGCGGGGTGGGACTTTATCCCACTTCTGACTTTGTCCATGTCGATGTCGGCCGGGTGCGCCGCTGGAACGGCGTTTGAGCAGCGGCTTTCTGAAGCGCGTGGGCGTTGACCAGCGCCCAATCACGCGCGTCCCTTAAGTCAGAGCTTCATCATTCACCGCGCCAGGGGATCAGGCCGGAGCTGGAAATGCACGATTTTGCTGGTCGTGCCTTTGCCGCCCTCCATGTGATGCGGCGTGCGGGTGGCATAGGTCGACCATAGGCCTTTGCCCTTCCAGCCCTGGGCCGGATCGTCAATCCGCCCGTCCAGTCCTTTGGCATAAAAGCCCATGGGATAAGGCACGCGCAGGGTGACGAACTTGCCGTCCCTCAGGGCCAGCAAGGCATCCGAGGCGTTGCCGGTGGCGATGGGAACGTCATTGCCCAACCCGAAGGTATTGTGCTGGTCCACCCAGGCATAATAGCTGGCTTCCGCACTGCCGGGGCTTTTGACACTCCGGAACTGCGGCCCGGGAAAGGGATAGAGCGTCCATCCTTCGGGACAATGATTGCCTGTCGCCTTGGGCCCGTTCAGCGGTCCGGTGCATTTGCGCCGGTCGAAGCTGGCGAACTGGCCGCTTGCCAGCGGCATCCACACCACGCCATGGCGGTCTATGTCCATGCCGCGCGGCGAATAGCCTTTGATCGGCGCTTTGGCGTCTTCGAATGGCACATAAAAGATTTCCACCAGCGCCGTCTGCGGCGGATTTTTCCCGGGCACCAGCCGCACCACGCCGCCGGGATAGCCGATAAAGGATCCCCAGACAGCATTGTCGTTGGGATCGATCGCCACGGCGTAAAAGCCGGCCCGCACCCGCATGTCCTTGCCCGGCTGCTGCGGCTGGCCCGGCTCGGTATAATCGCCGCGCTTGCCGTCGCCATTGGTATCCACGATCAGCGCCGTCCAGCCTTGCGATTTCTGTTCATCGCCGGTCGCCAGATACATCTTGGTGTTCAGCCAGCCCACCACATCGCCGCCGCCGCTGGTCCAGAGCGTGTTGTCGGCATCATAGGCGAAGTTCAAATGATGGGTGCTGTAGCAGGTGTCGATCAGTGAGAATTTCCGGGTGGCCGGATCGTACATCGCCAAATTTCGCCCGGTCGTCTGGGTGGGAAATGCCTTGGCCGAGGGATGCGCGGAACCAGACCGGCAGAAGGCCGGCGTGTCGGCCGCGCGGATGCGCTGGGTCAGCCAAACCCGGCCCTTGTCATCGAACATCGGATTGTGAATGTTGGTCCGGCTGTCCCAGATCGGGGTATTGCCCCAATAGGGCGACGGCGCCGCAATCACATTGTCCCTGGTGGTGGGCGTGTCCTTGTCGCGGGCGGGGGCCTTGATCCGGGTGGCGGCATGATGCGCCGGATCCAGCACGGGAATGAAGTCGCTGCTTTCTTCCGGCGATCCGAAAAGCGGCCCACCGGCATTGACCTGCGGATTGCGCTTGTCAGTGGCGACTTCGTCATGAAGATAGGCGGTCGGGCTGTTCCAATCCCACAAGGTGACGACAATATTGCGTTCCACGCCTTGCGGCCGCGGCGGCTTGGCGAACGGCAGTTCGCCTGCCTTGACGCGGTCGGTCCAATCCCCGAACAGCGCCAGCGCCCGCTGGGTATCCAGCCGGCCGATACTGCCGATCATGGAGCTGCCGGCCTGGCCGACCTGGATGCGGTGCTCCCAGGCGTCCCGGGAGGTCTGGAATTTTCCCAGCGCGGGCAGATAGAGCCGCGTGGCGGCATCGCCCAATTGGTGGCAGGTGTAACAGCCATCGGTCTTCACCACATCGAGCCACTGACCCTGGCTCTTCATCTTGGGGTCCATGCCATTGCCCTGTGGTTTCGGGCCCGTGCCGGGGAATTCGCTTTCAGCCGGAATGCCCAGCATGGCGTACCAGTAGAGCGCGGGATAATAGTGCGCCGCCGCCGCTTCGCTGGGCGCCAGGGTAGCCTTCAGCGACAAAAGCTTGCCAGGTGTGGCGCTGACTTTGGGGGAATCCACCAGGCCATAGCCCCGCACCCAAATAGTGTAGTTGGCGCGCGGCAGGTCTGGAATCACGAAGCGCCCTTGATCGTCGGTCACCACGATCTTGGCGTATTTTGTGGGAAGGTCCTTGGTCTCGGCGATGACCCAGACACCTGCTTCAGGGCCTTTGGCGCCGATTACGGTGCCGCCGATATCGTCGCTGTCTATCGTCGGCGCGTTCTGCGCGGTGCCCGGCGCTATCGCGAGCCAAAATGCGGCCGCCACACCCGCGGCGATTGCTCCCATCAGAATTATCTTTCTCATGTCCGTTCTCCAGCATGAGTTGCCCGGCGCCAGCGCCATACAAATCTTACCACGTCCGCAGGCCTAGTCAGCCATTCTTGGTGAGCGGGCCCCAGAACCCCTTTGGCATGATTTACATTTCACGATCAGATACTTAGCGCTCGGCCCTCGCGTCTTCCCGAATGGGCAACTTCCCGGCCCGGCCTGCGTTTCAAGTTGGCCTCCAGATCATTGAAAATGCGCATTATCGCCGCCATCGCTCTGGCACTTCTTTCCGCGGCGCCGGCCTGGGGCGCAGATGCCGCCCATGGCCGCTATCTTGCTATCCTGGGAGATTGCGCGGGGTGTCATACCCATGCGCATGGTCCCGCCTATGCCGGAGGCCTGCCATTCAACGCCCAGTTCGGCACGGTCTACTCCACCAACATCACGCCGGACCGCCAAACCGGCATCGGCAGTTGGACGGAAGGCCAGTTCTACCGCGCCTTGCATGACGGGATTGGTACAAATGGGCGCCATCTCTATCCCGCCTTTCCTTACATCTATTTCCGCCGCCTCACGCCGCAGGACACCGAGGACCTGTTCGCCTATCTGAAGACGCTGAAGCCGGTGCAGAGGCCACCCACCCCTAACAAGCTGATCTTCCCCTTCAACATCCGCATGGGTCTGATCTTCTGGAACTGGCTGTATCTGCCCAAGGCGCAGCCGGTCGCCGATGCGGGCCAGTCCGAGCAGTGGCGGCGGGGTGAGTATCTGGTCAATGGCCTGGGGCACTGCGCCGGCTGCCATACCCCCAAGGACATTCTGTTCGGCGACAAGCAGGCCGAGGCGTTTACCGGCGGCGTGGTGGACAACTGGTACGCCGCCAACCTGACAGGACGAAAAGTGGATGGGTTGGGCAAATGGAGCCATGACGATCTGGTGACGTATCTCGCCACCGGCCGCAATAAATACGCCACCGCCGCCGGTAACATGCAGGAAAAGGTGACACTCTCCACTAGCCGCATGACGGCGGATGACCGCACCGCCATCGCCGTCTATCTCAAGAGCCTGCCGGCCAGGGGACCCGAAGGATCCAAGCCGGCCGAGGCGCGCCAGATGACATCCGGCGAGGCCGTGTTCGTGCAGAACTGCAAAGTGTGCCACGCCCCGCCGGGCCAACGGGACCAGCCCGGCGCAGACCCCCTGCCCGATTATCCCAAGCTGGCGGGCGACACCCTGATCCTGGGCCGCGATCCCACGACGGTGCTGCGCGTCATCCTTGAAGGCGCCGCATCGCCTGTCACGCCCAACGAACACACCACTTATTCCATGCCGGCCTTCGCCACTTTGGATGATGCCCAGATCGCCGATGTCGCCACCTATATCCGCAACAGCTGGGGCAATCGCGCGGCGGCAGTGAACCAAAGCGAAGTCAGGAAGCTGCGGGCGAAGATCGCGCCCTGATCATTGCGCCGGCGAAACAAGCGGTGGTTTTGGCTCCTGCGCCCTCGGCGGCAGCGGGGCATCAGGGCGCTGATCGCCGGCGCCATTCTTCTCGCCATTGGGCGGCATAGGTTCGGTAAAGGCCCATGGCGTGGACGACTCGATCTGTCCAGCCGGCACCTGCTCCCGCGGCAGTGCATCGGGCGCCGTGCTGGTGGTGGTGCCGAAGGTCAAACTGGGCCTGGTGCTGAGACTTTGGATATAGGTGACCAATTCCCAGATCGTCCGGTCGGGCAGCATGGCGCCATAAGCGGGCATGCCGGCACTGCGTCCCTGCGCGATGGACAGATAGATATTACCGGGTGAGGCGCGATGGATCCATGTGTCGTTCGACAAGGCCGGGCCCATGCCGCCGCCGCCATTGGGCATGTGGCAGCCCGAGCAATTGAAGTTGGCGAAATCCTTCATGCCGCGCGCAACCGCGTCGGGATCATTCTTCAAAGGATTTTCCATATTGGCTTCCAGGCCGCTTGTGTTGCCGCCGGGATAGACGCCGGTGACCGGCACCCGCAGCAGCCGTTCCGCCGGCACCATACCGTTATAGGCCGATGCCAGGTTGGGCCCGGACCAGTGCCCGGGCATGATGATGCCGGAGATGCCCAGCCCCACCACGATCACAATGATCGCCGTCAGCACCGCAACGATCCAGGCGAAGCGGCTCATGGGCTGCCTCCGGTGTTGGAGGAAGCCCCGGGTAGTGCAAACACCATCAGGGTGGATCCGCCGCTGGTGACGGACGGCAAGTCGTTGGCCGCGCCGGCATATCCCAGGGCGCCGTTGCGCACGCGCGGATCGATCTCGGAATTGGCCAGGGCGCCAGCCCAGCCGCCCACACCCGACAGCATGGCCAAATACTGCCGACCATCGCCGCCTTGGTAGGTGATGGGCTGCCCGATGAACCCGCTGGGGGCGCGGAACTGATACAAGAGCCTGCCATTGGTGGCGTCCACCACCTTGAACCAGCGGTCCATGGTGCCATAGACGGCGATGTTGCCGGCCGTGACCATGGTGCCGGTCCAGACCGGGAATTTCTCATGAATGGCCCAGACCTTGCGGCGGTTGGTAAGGTCCCAGGCCGCGAACTCGCCGCGATAATGGCCGGGGCCTGCATACATGTTCACCGTGGCGCCGACATAGGGCGTGCCCGGGATATAGGCCGCCTCGCTGGTCTTGTAGTCCATGCACAGATGCTGGTGCGGGATATAAAGCAGCCGGGTCCGGGGTGAGAAGGCGGTTGGCTGCCAGTCCTTGGCGCCCGGCGCGGCCGGGCAGATGCCGGTGATGTTCTTGCCGATCAGCGGCTTCAGCGCGTCATTATGGACGGGCCGGCCCTTCTGGATGTCATAGGACAGAATGGAGGTCTGGGTATCATACTTGTCGGCGGAATAGATTTGTCCCGTAGCGCGGTCGATCACGAATATGAAGCCGTTGCGTCCCGGATGCACCAGCACCGGCCGTAGCTGCCCGTTAATGGGAAGGTCCAGCAGCAGATTTTCATTGATCTCGTCATAGTCAAACAGGTCATGGGGATTGAGTTGATCGGCCCACACCGCCTCCCCGGTATCGGCGTCGCGCGCAAAAAGCGTGGATGTCCACTTGTTATCGCCTTCGCGCTGGTTGGAATTCCACGGCCCCGGATTGCCGGTGCCATAGAAGATCAGGTTGGTCCTGGGATCGTAACTGATCCACCCCCAGACCGGGCCACCGCCGGATTGCCAGCGGCCATTGGGCCAGGTCTTCATCCCCAGATCCTTGCCCTTGGCGTCCGGATAGAAAGGCTTGAAGCGCGGCCCGATCTTCACGTCCTTGTCACTGCCCACCGAATAGGCGCGCCAGGCAATCTTGCCGCTATTCTCATCCAGCGCCGTCACCCAGCCATGGATACCCATCTCGCCGCCCGAATTGCCCACGAAGATTTTGCCATGCGCCGCCAAGGGCGCCATGGTCATGGTCTGGCCCTGGGAGATGTCGCCCAGCTTGACGGCCCAGACTTCCTTGCCGGTTTTGGCGTCCACCGCGACGGTATGATTGTCCAGGGTGTTGTAGAAAATCCTCCCGTTGGAATAGACCTCGCCGCGATTGACCACATCGCAGCAGGCCACGCCTTGCGCCGCCGGGTCGACATGGGGACTGTATTTCCACTTCATCTCACCGGTCGCGGCGTCCAGCGCGAAAAGCTCGTTGGGATAGGCGCCGACCACATACATCACCCCGTTCACCACAATGGGTGCGGCCTGCTGGCCATGATTGGAGCCCACCGAGAAAGTCCAGGCCACCTGCAGCTTGCCGGCATTGGCAGTGGTGATCTGGTTCAGCCTGGAATAGCGCGTCTGGGCATAATCCCTGGAGGGCATGATCCACTGCTTGTCATCGTTCATCAGCGCGGCATTGTCCTGCGCCAGCGCGGCGGAGGATGCGAACAGCAGGAGTCCAAAAAGGGTCTTTCTCATGATGTCACCAGGGGATGATGCGGATCGTCGCTGATCCAGCGCGCGAACAGGAAGGTGGCGATGCCGAAGAATATGAGATTGGCCGGTACCCACATCAGAAGGCCCGCCAGCTGCTGGTCGCTCAGCGGCGTGAGGCCGAACCGTGCGGCATTTTCGTGCGGCATCACGCAGATGGCTTTGGGCGCGAACACCATCACCACCCCGGGCAGGTCGGTCAGGATGGCCGCCGTCATCACCATCAGGGCGCGGGCGCCGGCGCCCAGAGAATTGGCGCCCAGCACACCGCTCCAGAAACAGGTGGCAGCGGCAAGGATGCTGGCCAGCTCGAGGAATTCGGCAACCGGATGGCGCGCCGCCCATTGAAAGGCTGCCGGCCAATGCCAGAACAGAAACACCGCCACAAACAGGCTCCATCCAGTCAGCGGCGCCAGAGCGATGCGCATGCCGCCCAGCACCAGCAGCGGCGCCGCAACAGCGATCAGCAGCAGATGCTGCGCCATATGGACCGAGAACAGCATGTCGGCCAACTGGCCCAGGTGTCCGACCAGCGCCAGCACCATGGCCGCAACGATCAAGGCCGTCATCCGAGGCATGGCGGCACCGTGATGGAGGCGATGACGTTGAACAGGATGGCGGCAAAGAACCACAGGCTGGACATGATGCCCCACAAAGCGAGAAAGCG
>JAEKMB010000158.1 GCA_019508105.1 Alphaproteobacteria bacterium | reverse complement strand
CCTTCACCCGGTCATCGACATGCTGACCGTAATAGCTGAAGGGCCAGCCGTAGAAAGCGCCGTCCTTTACCGCGGTCATGTAATCGGGCACCAGGTCGCCGCCCAGATCGTCGCGCTCATTGACGGCTGCCCATAACGCGCCGTCCGGTCCCCAGGCCATGCCATTGGGATTGCGCAGGCCGGAGGCGAAGATGCGGTGGCTGCCGGTGGCCGGATCCACTTCCCAGATTGCGGCGCGGCCCCGTTCGGCGGCCAGGCCATTTTCACCGACATTGGAATTGGAGCCCACGGTGACATAGAGCTTGCTGCCGTCGGGACTGGCGACCACATTCTTGGTCCAGTGGTGATTGATGGTGCCGGCCGGCAGGTCCACCACCTTCTGGCCGTTTTCATCGATATGGGTGGCGCCGGTCTTGTAGGGAAAACGCAGCACCGCATCGGTGTCGGCGACATAGAGCGTGTCTCCTACCAGGGCCATGCCAAATGGCGAGTTGAGGTTGGTGAGAAAGACCGTACGGATATCGGCACGACCATCGCCATTGGTGTCGCGCAGCAACAGGATGCGGTTGGGGCTTTTGGGACCGGCGCCCGCCAGTTTCATCACCTGGCTGTGAACCCAGCCCTCAATCCCTTTGTTGTCGTCCGGCTTGGGCGGCGCGTTGGTTTCCGCCACCAATACATCGCCATTGGGCAGCACATAAAGCCAGCGCGGATGGTCCAGCCCGCGGGCGAACGCCGTCAGGGTCAGTCCCGGCGCGGCGGTGGGTCCGCCGCTGTCCTGCCAACCCTTGGCGGGCGCGATATGCACATAGGAGATCAGCGACTTTTGCGGCGCCGGCAGGGTGGGGTGCGGGCCATAGCCGGCTTGCTTGGGCAGATGGGCGTTGTCGCTGCAGCCGGCCAGCGCCAGGGCGGCGAGGCCGGACAAAAAGGCTGTCTTCAGTCTCATGGAAAATCTCCGGGGGTGGCCAAAGGGCGCGGTCTTTTCAGCCCGCGCCCCCCGGCAGTTCGACTGGGACGTCCGTTATCTTGACGCGCTCCTGGTGCCGGCATCCAGCTTCTGCGCCATGGACAGATGCATCTTGATGTCCTTGTCGGTCGTGCCGGCGAAGTCTTTGATCGTGGCATTGTCGCCATCCTTGGCATAGCCGCGGAACAGGATGTCGGCTTCCTTGTGGGCCGCGATCTGCTGGGTGATGTAGCGATGGTCGAAGTCTTCGGCCTTGGCGCCGCGCAAATCATCCAGCATGCCCTGGCGGCGATTGTCGACATGGGCCGGCGGAGTGACCTTGATGTTGTTGCTGGCGATGATGCTCTTCAGCTTGGCGGTGGTGCCGGTATGTGCCTCTACCATTTTCTGGGCGAACGCCTTGACCGCGGACGACTGGGCGCGCTCGGCGGCGAGCTTGCCGGCGGTGACTTCGTACATGTCGCTGGTGGCGGCGGCGGTGACAAAGCCCTGGGTGGTCGTGGTCATCTCGGCCGAGACCCGGCCCACCAAGCTGGCAGTAGTGTCTTTCACCGCGCTCATGGCTTCTGTGTTGGTGCCCGGTTTGGGACTGACATGGCCGGGCTGGTCGGCAGGCGCGGCAAAGCTGCCGCCGCTCATCAGGAACAGCACCGAAGCGGCGCCAAGCAGAATGTTTTTCATGGGAATCTCTCCTTGAATTCGGCAAGCCCCTTGCCGATTCAACGCCCGGAGGAACCCATGGTTGCCCCAGGGCGTTTTGTCAGCGCCGGTTTGCAAGGAAGTTCCGTGCCCAAACTGCTTGAGGGTTCCTGCCGGTGCGGAGCGGTACACTTTTCAGTACAAAGCCATGCGCCTTATCCCTACCAACTCTGTTATTGCTCGATCTGTCGCAAGACGGCGGGCGGGGGCGGTTTTGCCATCAATCTGCATGCCAATAACAAAAGTTTGAAAGTGCGCGGCCGCAAATCCATCGGGATGTTCCGGGCCAGGATCGAGGATGAAAAAGGCCACTGCCATACTAGCAGCGGCCGGGCGATGCGAAGTTTCGGGAATATCCCAAACTGTCGATCGAGGAATGGCACCGCAAGCGCGGATTGTGGATCGACTAGGAACAGCCGAACCGGCTTTACCGGTCCGACGCGCTGCGGGTCGTGGGATCCAGCGCCTGCGCCATGTCGAGGTGCATCGCCACTGTCTTGGCGGTCGCGATAGCGAAATCCCGCATTCCATAGATCTTGCCGTTCCTGGCATAGCGGCGCATCAGAATGTCGGCTTCCTTATGGGCCGCCACCTGCTGGGCGATATAGCGATGATCAAAATGCTCCGGCCGGGCGCCGCGCAGATCGTCCAGCATGCCCCGGCGGCGGGCATCGACCCGATCCGGCAGCACGGCATTCACATTATAGTTGCGGATGGTCTGTTTCAGCTTGGCAGTGGAAGCAGTATGCGCCTCGATCATCCGGCGGGCGAAGGTCCGGACGGCGGGCGAATGCGACCGCTGCAGGGCGATCCGTCCGGCCGCCACTTCATAGAGATCATTGATACCGGCGGCGTTCACAAAACCCGGCGTGGTCCGGACCGTCTCAGCCACCAATCGGCCGACCACGCCGGCGGTGGAATCCTTCACCGCGCTCAGGGCCTCATAGCGGGTCCCCAGGCCTGGGCGGCTGGGCCGGTCAGGCGGGGCCGCCATAACGGCGCCATTCAGCAGGATCAACGCCGATACAACGCCCAACAGTTCAGCTTTCACGGCTCCGTCTCCCCGACAGCCTGGCCAACTGTACCAGCGCCCGTTTGGGAAAGGAATATCGGACAGGTTCCCGCTAGGGCTGGAGCTTGGCTTTGGCGGCTTCGGCGCACTCGCCGGTCATGGTGAAATAGCGCTGCACCGCCTCCGCGCCCACCTCATAGGGGTGTGGCTCGCCGGCCCGGCGCAGCCGGACCAGCCGTCCGCGCACCCAGGCATCGTCGAATTCCGAGTGATTGGACATGACAATTGTGGCGCCGGCAGCCCTGGCGGCTTCGGCCATCTTATGCTGGGAGGCGATATAAATGTCGTAATGCGCCGCATCATGCGGGAAGTTGAAGGCGGTGCCGCCGGAATAGGCCACCGTCAGCGGCTTGCCGTGATCCTTAACCGTGAACATCAGCGACAGGGTGCCCGGCGTGTGGCCCGGGGTGGTGATCAGGGTGACGCCGCCATCGCCCAGGGTGAGCTTTTGCCCGTCGGCGGCCACGATGTCGCGCTTGGGCACGCCGCCCGGGATGGCGGTGTTCTTCTCGACCGCATCCCAGTCCGGCGCGCCCATCACCACATGGGCGCCATAGCGGGTCTGCAGCAGCGCCGCGCCCTCGTCATGGTCACCATGGGCATGGCTGATGACGACATATTTGATGTTGGCAGGATCCAGGCCCAGCTTGCGCAAGCC
>JAEKMB010000157.1 GCA_019508105.1 Alphaproteobacteria bacterium | reverse complement strand
AATTATTGTGGGCGACGGCACAGATCAAGGCCGATATATAACCACCAGTTCTCACGAAGAAGAATCTCTGGCGGATGTAATCGAACTTGCGGAAATCTGGGCAACGGAGAGCGGTGGAAGCACGCAGGTAGTATCGCTCTGAATTGATGGGTGCGCGGCGGACCGCTCATCACCCCACCCCCGCCCCATCCGCGCATACCGCATCATCAATCTGTGCCCGGCGCACTTCGCCCGACAGGTTGAGCAACTCGCCCGCCTTCAGCGACAGGCCCAGAATGCGGTCCTGGTCCACCGGTCCGGGAAACTTCACCCGCCCGGGCGGTGAGCAACTCGCCCGCCTTCAGCGACAGGCCCAGAATGCGATCCTGGTCCACCGGCCCGGGAAACTTCACCCGCCCGGGCGGCAGGCGCGCAAAGCCGACCTTGGCGTAATAGGGCTCGTCCCCCACCAGCAGGATGCCGCGCCATGGCCCCTTCTGCGCCGCCGCGATCCCGGCCTGCATCAGGCCGATGCCGATGCCGCGGCCGCGCTGGTTGCTTTCGACCGCCAGCGGCCCCAGCAGCAACTCCTCATGTCCGCCGACCCGGATCGGCCAGAACCGCACCGAGCCGCGCAGGATGCCGTTTTCCACCGCGACAAAGGACAGGCCGGCAACCGGCCTCACCCCTTCGCGCAGCCGGTACGCCGATTTGGCGAAACGGCCCGGCCCGAAGCTTTCGGCATTGAGCGCCTCGATGCGGGCGTCATCGTCCGGACTTTCCACGCGGATCTGCCAGGCTGGAGTGAGAGCGTTCATAGAACTTTCGCTAATCGGCGGGACGCCAAAAGGCAAGCTACCAATGATGGGAAGGCGCCGAGGCGCCGGTCAGTTCCTGCAGCCGGCGCAAGGTGGCCGGGGTGCAACCTTGCGGCGGCGCATGCGGATCGGCAAAGCAGACGTCGCGGATTTCCAGGTTGGGCCTGAAGTTCACCGCCGCGCCGTCGATGCTGTAAAGCGCCACCACCGCAACCGCCAGCCGGCAACATAGCGCTGCCGCACCAGCAAGACCCGGCCCTGCTCGTCATACACCGCTGCCGCCACGCCAAAGGAGGTCGGCGCCCACAGCACCCTGACGGTCATGAACAGGCGGAAGGCCAGAAGTCTTAACACCCGTTAAACCTTTGCGTGGGTCATTGTCCTGTAACGGTTCAATAACCCCTTAAATGTAACCTGCGGTAGAAGATTTTTGCTGAATGGCCATTCACCATCGCGAAAAAGGCGGGGTGCCAGGGGCGCAAAGAACCAATGTCCGGTGCCGGTTTCGAAGGTCTGAAGGCCCTCATTGTCGAGGACAATGCACATATGCGCTCGCTGCTGCGGGCGCTGCTCAACGCCATCGGCATCAAGGAAATCGCCGAAGCCGCCCATGGCCAGGCCGCCATCGACTCCCTGCATGAGCGCAAGTCCGACCTGGTGCTCAGCGACCTGGCGATGAAGCCGATGGACGGTCTGGAATTCACCCGCCAGGTGCGCAACCACGCGCACAGTCCCAACCCCTTTGTCCCGATCATCATGATCACCGGCCATACCGAGAAGCACCGGGTCGAGGAAGCGCGCGATGCCGGCGTCACCGAATTCCTCGCCAAGCCGATCACGGCGCACAACCTGTTCTCGCGCATTGCCGAGATCGTGGAGCGTCCCCGCGCCTTCGTGCGCTGCGACGGCTATTTCGGTCCTGACCGCCGCCGCCGCACCATCGACAACTATGCCGGCCCGTGGCGCCGCAAGGATGACTTCCAGGACGTGGATGTGCGCTGATGACCAAAAACCCTGCCCTGATTGCGCCTGACGCCTATCCCCAGATGATGAGCAGCCGCGATGGCGTCGAGGCGATGAAAGTGCTGCGCTCGCCCCACACCGCGGCCAAGGCGCAAGCTGCGATGGACGCCGCCGTTCCGCCGATGCGCGCCGCCATCCTGCAATATGTCGACGAGCTGGAAGATGTCGGCGGCGACATGCTCAAGATATTCGAAAGGGTCCATGAAATCCGCGGTTTTGCGGAAACGGCGGGCCTGGTCACCACTGGCCGGATCGCCGACATACTGTGCCGTTACATGGACGATATGGTCCGCATCAACAAACCGCTCGATACCATGATCGTGACCCTGCATGTCGCAGCCATCGTCCGCGCCGCCCGCGCCGAGGATGACGACCTGGCGATGGGCGAAGTGGTGGCCGGCGAGCTGGCGGCCCTGGTGGCGCAGCGGCTGACGGATGCCTCTCGTTAGGTCCTAAGTCCTTATCGGTCACCAAGCATTAACGCTTTAAGGCCCGCGCCCAACGCACAATTCACCCCTCCTTAAGCCCTGGCGTTAATACTGAAGCCGATATTTCTCGGATTTTCTTTCGATGCTTCAGATCGGCGGCATAGTCGTCCTCTTCGCCTGCGTGTTCGGCGGCTTTCTGATGACGGGCGGTTCGCTGGCCGTGGTGATGGAGGCCGCGCCGCACGAATTGCTGACCATCCTGGGCGCCGCCCTGGCCGCCATGCTGATCGCCGGCTCCATGTACAATTTGAAGAAGATTGCCGGTTCCCTGGGCAAGGTAATCTCCGGGCCGATGTGGAAGCCCAAGGACTATAACGACCTGCTCTGCCTGCTCTTCCTCTTGACCAAGACCATGAAGTCCAAGGGCCTGATCGCGCTGGAAGCCCATATCGAAAAACCCGACGACTCCTCGATCTTCAAGCGCTATCCCAAGATCTGCAAAGACCATTTCGCGCTGGGTTTCATTTGCGACACGCTGCGCATGATGACCATGAGCCTGGAAGACCCGCACCAGGTCGAAACCGCCATGGAAAAGCAGTTGGAAAAACATCACCACGAAGCCCTGGTCGGCGCCAATGCGCTGCAATCCATGGCCGATGGGCTGCCCGCCCTGGGCATCGTCGCCGCCGTGCTGGGCGTCATCAAGACCATGGGCGCGATCAGCGAACCGCCCGAAGTGCTGGGCGGCATGATCGGCTCGGCGCTGGTCGGTACCTTCCTGGGCGTGTTCCTGGCCTATGGCATCGTCGGCCCGCTGGGCACCCGCCTGAAAGCGGTGATCGACGAGGACGCGCTGTTCTATCACGTCATCCGCGACATCCTGGTCGCGCATCTGCACGGCAATGCGGCGCAG
>JAEKMB010000115.1 GCA_019508105.1 Alphaproteobacteria bacterium | reverse complement strand
ATTGCGGCCGCAGATATTAAGTGAGGCCTAAAAATCATGCTCAAACTATTGTCACCCGCTGGGCCATTGGCGGCTGTTTCTCACGGCACGATGAATTGCATTTCGCCGCTGGTGAGTTTGTGAAAATTGTAACGATCCAGCGAAACATCCATTAAGCAGCACCGCTGAGAGGACTAGGATTCGAACCTAGACAGGCAGAGTCAGAGTCTGCAGTCCTACCGTTAGACGATCCCCCAATAGAGGGGCGGACCCCACCGGGACCGCCCGTTTAGACCAGCCGCCAACCCCTTGCAAGGACGGGTTTTCGGCTCCCTTTTGCCCCCGCAACCACCCTCCGGCCATGCTAGCTTGGGGGCGGCGCAAGGGCGCCGCCACGGGGAAAAATGCACGGAAATCACCAGAAATCGCAGGAAGACGGGGCCAAGACCGGCCCCCTGCTGGCGGTGCTGGATCTGGGCACCAACAATTGCCGGCTGCTGATCGCCGCCGCAGCCGCCCGGGGTGGTTTCCGGGTGGTGGATTCCTTCTCCCGCATTGTGCGGCTGGGCGAGGGGGTGGGCCAAAGCGGGCTGCTGTCGGAGGCGGCGCTGGACCGCACCATCGCCGCCCTGAAAATCTGTTCCGACCGCATCGCCAAGCACAGGGTCCGGCATGTCCGCTGCATCGCCACCCAGGCCGCGCGGCTGGCGCGCAACGCCGATGTGCTGGTGGCCCGCGCCCGCGAAGAAGCGGGATTGGACTTGTCCGTGATCTCGGCCGAAGAAGAGGCGGATCTGGCAGCGGAAGGTTGCGCCCCCCTGATCGGGCGCAAATACCGGGGCGCGCTGGTGTTCGACATTGGCGGCGGCTCCACCGAAATCATCTGGCTGCAGAAAAGCGACGCCGGGCCGCAGAAGAAGCTAGCGGCTTCGGTCCCGCTGGGAGTGGTGAGCCTGGCGGAGAATTACGGCGCCGCTTCCACCAGCCGCATCGGCTTTGACCGCATGCGCGCCGATCTTCACGCCCGCTTTGAACCTTTCGCAAAACAGATGGGGGACGGTTTCGACGTGCGCAAGAACCATCTGCTGGGCACATCGGGCACCGTCACCACCCTGGCGGCGATTGCGCTGAAGCTGCCGCGCTACAACCGCACCCGGGTGGATGGCAGTTGGCACGAGACCGGCCACATGCTGCGGGTGGTCGAGCGGCTGGTGGGCCAGGATACCGCGGCGCTGGCCAAGATCGGCAGCATCGGAGCGGAGCGCGCCGACCTGATGCTGCCCGGCTGCGCCATCTTCACCGCCATCTGCTCACTGTGGCCCTCGCCGGTCCTGCGGGTGGCCGACCGTGGCCTGCGCGAAGGCATGCTGCGCCGGCTGAGCCGGGAATTGTCATGAAGCAAGGCGATGCCTCCGGCCGCGGCCGCGTGCCGGTGAAAATCAAGAAAGACCGCACCCGCACCCAGTCCAGCCGCGCCTGGCTGCAGCGCCAGCTCAACGATCCCTATGTCGCCGCCGCCCGCTCCAAGGGCTTTCGCAGCCGCGCCGCTTTCAAGCTGCTGGAGCTGGACGAAAAATTCCATTTCCTGAAAAAGGGCGCGCGGATACTGGACCTGGGCGCGGCGCCTGGCGGCTGGAGCCAGGTGGCGGCCAAAGCCGGCGCCACGGTGGTGGCGGCCGATGTGCTGGAGATGGAAGAGATTCCCGGCGTGACATTTTTCAAGGCCGATCTCACCGACGCTGCTGTGCCCGCCATGCTGAAACAGGCCCTGGACGGCCCCGCAGACATTGTGCTGACCGACATGGCGGCGCCCACCACCGGCCACCGCGCCACCGACCATATCCGCACCATCGCCCTGGTGGAGATCGCGCTGGAAGTGGCGGAGGATTGCTTGCGGCCCGGCGGCACTTTTGTCGGCAAGGTGTTCCAGGGCGGCTCGTCCAATGAATTGCTGGTGCGGCTGAAAAAGTCCTTCCGCGAGGTCAAACATGTGAAACCGCCCGCGTCCCGCGCGGAGTCGGTCGAGCTGTACGTCGTCGCGCTTGGTTTTAAAGCAAAAAGCTCCGGCGGATAACCGCCGGAGCTTTCGCCACGATAGAGAAGAGTTGTTCTTACGGAACGTGCTTCAGGCTGATCGAGCCGATGCCCGCCGCCACGTTCAGGCCGGTATTGCCCGAAACGCTCAGCGGCTGCAGGGCGATGGACTTGTCCAGGCCGCCGATCAGAACATTGGCGCCAAGGCCGACGCCGACAGTCGCCTGGGCGCTGGCGCCGGCATATTCGCCTTCCAGGGCGCCGGGGCGCACGTCAGAGGCCGGCGCGAACACGGCCCAGACCAGCCTGGCCTTGCTGGTATAGCCGATATCGACGCCCCACTTGGAGATGGAGCCGGCATAGTGCTCGACCATCGCCTTGGTGGGCTCATAGGAGCAGCGCAGGTCCTTGGTGGATCCGAAAACAAAACCCATACCGCCGGCAACGTTGCAGGTCAGGGTGCCGACCTTCACGCCCGCAGGGGCGGCCGAGGCGGCAGAGGCAAGCGTAAGGCCGGTGACCGCAACCGCGGCGCCGAGCATCAAACGAAATGTCTTCATGGTTTAGCTCCTGGGATAATGAGGGGGGACTCGGCCTCATGGCCGATCACATTTGTTACAACGCCTCCCATTATACATCGTTCCCCCCAAAAGCGGGAAATCCAGACTTTACAGGGATTTAAGGCGGGGTTCGGCCCGCCTCTTGCGCCGGGGCCGGGGCGCTGATACAGGCTCGGCGCTCCATAGGGAGCGCCCTCTATATGACCAGCTCGACCGTCCGCGAAGCCCTGACCTTCGACGATGTGTTGCTGGTGCCCGGCGCTTCCGAAGTGCTTCCCGGCGAAGTCGATACCAGGACCAAGCTCACCAAAACGGTTGAGCTGGGCATTCCGCTGATTTCGGCCGCCATGGACACAGTGACCGAGGCGGGCCTCGCCATCGCCATGGCCCAGGCGGGCGGCATGGGCGTGATCCACAAAAATCTCGGTATCGAGGAACAGGCCGAGCATGTGCGCCGGGTCAAGCGCTATGAAAGCGGCATGGTGGTCAATCCGGTAACCATCGGGCCGGGCGCCACCCTGGCAGATGCCCTGTCGCTGATGGAGCGGCATCATATTTCCGGCGTGCCGGTGGTGGAGAATGTGGACGCCAAGGGTGCCGGCAAGCTGGTGGGCATCCTCACAAACCGCGATGTGCGCTTTGCCGCCGATCCGCGCCAGAAGATTTCCGAGCTGATGACCAGGGACAAGCTGGTCACGGTGCGCGAGGGCGTGAAGTCCGACGAGGCCAAGCGGCTGCTGCACCAGCACCGCATCGAGAAGATCATCGTGGTGGACGATGCCTATCGCTGCGTCGGGCTGATCACCGTCAAGGATATCGAGAAGGCGCAGAAATACCCGCACGCCTGCAAGGATGATCGCGGCCGCTTGCGGGTGGCCGCCGCCACCGGCGTGGGCGAGGACGGCTATGCCCGCGCCATGGGCCTGATCGAGGCGGAATGCGACGTGATCGTGGTGGACACTGCCCATGGCCATTCCAAGGGCGTGATCGATGCCATCAAGCGCATCAAGCAGCAGAGCAATTATGTCCAGGTCGCCGGCGGCAATATCGCCACCGCCGACGCCGCCAAGGCGCTGATCGATGCCGGCGCCGATGCGCTGAAGGTGGGCATCGGCCCGGGCTCCATCTGCACCACCCGCATCGTCGCCGGGGTGGGGGTACCGCAGCTGACCGCGATCATGGACGCGGTGAGCGTGGCGCGCGACGCCGGCGTGCCGGTGATCGGCGATGGCGGCATCAAATATTCCGGCGATCTGGCCAAGGCGCTGGCCGCCGGCGCCAGTGTGGCGATGGTGGGCTCGCTGCTGGCGGGCACCGACGAATCGCCGGGCGAGGTGTTTCTCTACCAGGGCCGCTCCTACAAGGGCTATCGCGGCATGGGCAGCGTGGGTGCCATGGCGCGCGGCAGCGCCGATCGCTATTTCCAGGCCGAAGTGCGCGATGCCCTGAAGCTAGTGCCCGAAGGTGTCGAAGGCCAGGTCGCCTATAAGGGCCCGGTGGGCGGGGTGGTGCACCAGATCATCGGGGGCTTGCGCGCCGCCATGGGCTATACCGGCTGCCGCACCATCGAGGAATTCCACGCCAAGGCGCAGTTCGTGCGTATCACCGGCGCCGGCTTGCGCGAAAGCCATGTCCATGACGTGACGGTGACGCGCGAGGCGCCCAACTATCATCCCGGCGGGCAATAGGTGAGACGCGGCACGCGGAACGCGTGCGAGCAGGTCCGGTGGACCTGCGAGAGCGGCGAACGGCGCGGCATGTGGAAAACAGCCGCTCTTTCCCTGGCTTTCACAGCACTGGCGTTTCACGCCAGGGCTGAGGTCGTTCCCGACTGGGCCCAGATCGAATCCGTCGAAGTGCGTGAACGGCCCGGCCCGGCGCTATGGCACCTCACGCGCGGCAATTCGGAGGTCTGGTTGTTGGGCTTGGCCGGCGCGCTGCCCAAGGACCTGGACTGGAACAAGCAATATCTCTCCGAACTGCTGGACGGGGCGCGCGCCATCCTGATGCCGCCCAAGGCCGACATTGCCCTAACCGACATCGCCTGGTTCCTGATCCGCCATGGCGGCGAGCTCAGCCTGCCGCGCGGTCAGACTCTGGAAGAGACGTTGCCCGAAGATCTGCGCGCCCGCTTCATCGCGGCGCGGGACAAGGTCAGCGATGATCGCAGCGAATATCATACCGACATTCCTATCCGCGCCGCCATGCGGCTGCAGCAGGATCTGCGGCAGAAGCAGGACTTCTCCTTCCGCGAGCCGCGGGCTACCATCGAAACCCTGGCGTATCGCAAGCGCATCCGCAACGATCCGGTGACACGCTTTGAAGCAATGGATGCGATCCGCGAGGTCTTAACCCTGACGCCGCAACAGCAACGCGCCTGCCTGGCGCAAGCGGTGGAAGACGTGAACTGGGCGCTGGGACATGCGGAGCGGAGCGCCCGCGCCTGGGCGGTGGGCGATATCAAGACCGTGAAAGCCAATTACAGCGAATGGCGGCTGGGCAGCTGCATCATGGCGGCGGTGCAGAAGTTCAGTGACATAGACGGGCGCAACGTCGCCGAATATGTCGCCGCCATTGACGCGGCGCTGGACAGACCGGGCAAGACCATCGTGGTAATCAATACGGGGCCGCTGCTCCGCAAGAACGGCGTGCTGGAGCGGCTGACAGCCAAACACATTACCATTGAAGCACCGGCGGAGAACTAGTCCCGCCCACCAACGTCATCACCCGCGGTGAAACGCACGACAGCCGAGGCACGTCCGAAGGTGCTGCTCCCGCTAGAGGCTGGACCTAGTTGTGGGGCGTCGATGCTGCGCCGGCAACAGCGCCCGTCCCGCCACCCACGGCCGCGCCAACCGCGGCGCCGGGCGCGCACCCGACCGGAAGCGTTACGAGACACCCGATGGCCGCGCCGACGCCGGCGCCTGCCGCCCCGCCCGCCACAGCGCGAGCGCCGGGATCCGCGTGCCAACGTGCATCCCGATCGTAATAGCCACGGTCATCGGCAGGGTCGGCGACCCAGCGAATATGCTCATCATGCTGGTGGGCGGTGTACCAATCGGTGTTGTAATAGGTGATTGGGGTGGTTTCCCCGTAGGCATACATATGATGCACCCGCCAGCATGCGCCATACGAGTTGCAGGCGACATAGGTTCTGTCGACAGTTTGGGCGCTGGAGATCGTGGGCACCATCAAGGTTGCACCCGCAATAGCGAGAAACGAACCCAGTCCAAGCGCAGTGTGAAACCTTCTCATGTGTCACCTTTCGTTACAGCCAGTCGCATCCGACAGCTTTCCGTGCCGTAAACGAGGCAAGAAGATGATGGTTCCAACCACGGAGGCCGGCCGCTACGACAAAACAACCGGCAGCTTCCACCTTGCGTCGCCAAACTATAACTTAGGTTTATAAACAGGACTTGCCCGGCCTAAGGCCGGTCGCTCAAAGCCGCCGCCTGCAGCAGGGCGATGGTCTTCAGGTCCACGATCTCGCCGCCGGCGATCATAGCCAGGGCCGCCTCCAGGCTCATCTCCAGCACAATGATGTCCTCGCCTTCGGCCTCATGGCCGCCGCCCGCGGGCCGCGCCGCGGTGGAATCGTAATCGGCCAGAAACAGTGACACCCGCTCCTTCACCGCGCCGGGGCTGGAGAAGCAATGGCTGATGCGCCGTGGATTGGCGATGGCGACGCCGGCTTCCTCCATGGCTTCCTTGATGACGCAATCGCTGGGGGTGTCGCCGTCCAGCTTGCCGGCGATCACTTCCACCATCAGCCGGCGATAACCCCATTCGAACAGGGGCAAGCGAAATTGCTTGATCAGGATCACCTTGTCGCGCGCCCTGTCATGCGGCAGCACACAGGCGGCATCGCCAATGTCATAGGATTCGCGGGTCTGGCTCTGCCATCGGCCGTCGCCGCGCTGGAAATCAAAGGTCAGGCGGCGCAGCACATAATAGTCGTCGGACAGAATCTTGGTTTCCTTGATCCGTACCCGGCGGGTCACATCGTCATTTGCCATGGCGAGACGCTAATCGTGGACGTGCACCACCGCAAGCTTGTCAGCATAGAAACGATGCCAGCCGGGGCGCGCGTCCAGCAGTTTCACCACCGGAGCGTCCTTGGCAAAAATCGTCCAGTGCACATGGTATAGGGCGAGGGTTGCGGCCAGCGCATCCTTGTCCGGTGCGGTGACGGCGGCGTAATTCTGCAGGAAGCTGTCGCCATAAAGATCGGCCCGGCTGTCGATGAAGGGCTTGACGCCATTCCAGATCAGGTAACCGCCGAAGCTGTAATCGTTCAACACCGGCGTCTCGCGCACAAGGCGCGGCACATGCGCCAGCGCCGCGACGGGCGAGACCGGATCGTCGCTACGGACTACCGGCAATGCCAGGCGCAGCGGGATCAGCGCTGCGAACCCGGCTGCCAGCAAAAATAACAACGGTTTGCCATCTTCGCTTTTGGCGGGCCAAGTCTTGGCCAGCGAGGTTGCCAGCAGGATGGGCGCCGCCACGCCCAGCAGCATCTGGTGACGGCCGTGGCGCAGTGCCAGCCACACCAGTCCCAGCAGGATCAGCAGGCGCAGGGCAGGCACTTTCAGCCGGCCGCGGCCCATCACGAACAGGGTGGTCAGAAGCGCGATGGCGAAGGGCGAAACCTGGCGGAAGTCGCTAGCTTGCCATTCGCCGATATGGCCCAGCCCCTGCATGGCCGACAGCTTGAAGGGAAACAGCAGCCCCGAGAATCCGAACGGCGTCGCCAGACTGGATAGTGTCGCGCCCAATAGGAAGATCGCCCAGCCCAATGCCGCCTTGCGGTCTTCGATCACCGCTTCGATCCCCAGCGCCGCGGCCAGTGCCAGCCCGAAGGCGAAGCTGCCATGCAAATTGGCCCAAAGCGGCATCACCGCGATCAGCCAGAGGCGCGGCGCCTGGTGATTTTCGCGCGCGCCGGCCAGCCCCGCCGTCCAGATCGCCAGCAGCGGCAGCGCCAGCATATGGGGCCGCGCCAGCAGGCTGCCGGTGACGCAAGAGAGCCCAAGCACCACCGCCACAAGTGCGGGCACGAAATCCACCCGCCGGCGCACAAACCAGGCGGTCATGCCGGTCGTCAGGGCGGCGGCGGCGGCGAATAACAGGTGAATGCCGGCCCAGCCCCCGCGCCAGCCCAGCGCCATCAGGATTTCCGCCAGCCATTCCTGGGTGTGCCAGGGTGCGCCCGCGGCGGTAGCGGAAAACACGTCGGCGCGCAGCACGGCGCGATGCGCGAGCATCCATTCCCCGGCGCGGATGTGCCAATAGGTATCGCCGTCATTCAGCAGGCCGGGCGAAAGGGCGGCCAGGGCAAACGCCGCCAGCGCGGCACCACAGGCAAAGTTCAGGGCAGGGCTGCGCAACATCGAGATTGGCTTTCGGATCGGCCAACACTCTATAAGAGCAATCCTCACTTTTAGGTTTAAGGAAGTGAGGGCGTGGTTCCGGCTTAACGCCTTGGTACAAAACAAAAATGACTCCGTCCGCCCGCCTGCAGATGGCTATCGAGATTCTGGA
>JAEKMB010000006.1 GCA_019508105.1 Alphaproteobacteria bacterium | reverse complement strand
ATGATGCGGTCCTGGGTCGCCGGGTCGAGATAAGGATGCATGGGAAGGCTCATTACCGTGCCGCACAGCGCCTGGCTGACCGGCGTAGGCGCGGATGGGTAATGGGCGTAGGCCGGCTGGCGGGACAGCGGGATCGGGTAATAGACCATGGTCGGCACGCCGGCGTCCTTGAGGGCCGCCTGCAGCCGGGAGCGGTCTGTCACCTGCAGCGTGTATTGCGCCCAGGTCGAGGTCGCGCCAACGATCACCGGCGGCGTCTTGATGCGGTTGGAGCCGGCGAAGGCGTCATTGTAGCGCTGGGCCACGCTGTTCCGTTTTTCGATCTCATCTTCGAAGATTTTCAGCTTCTCGATCAGGATCGCGGCCTGGATCGTGTCCAGCCGGGAATTATAGCCGATGCGGACATGCTCATAGCGGTCGGCGCCCTGCCCATGCATGCGCAAGGACAGCAATGCATCCTTCAGCGCATCGTCATTGGTGAAACAGGCGCCGCCATCGCCATAACAGCCCAGCGGCTTGGCCGGGAAGAAGCTGGTGGCGGCAGCATCACCGATGGCGCCGGCCCGCACCCCGTCCAGCAGGCCGCCAAAGCCTTGCGCCGTGTCGCAGAACAGCTTGAGGCCTTCGCGCCTGGCGATGGGCGCGAGGCTGCGATAGTCCGCCGGCTGGCCGAACAGATCCACCGGCATCACCACCTTGGCCGTCAGCTTGCCATCCTTTTTCACCAGGGCGATGGCGGCTTCCAGGCTGGCCGGATCCATGTTGAAGGTATCGGGCAGCACGTCGACAAACACCGGCGATGCGCCGGCCAGCGCCACCACTTCCGCGCTGGCGGCGAAGGTGAAAGACGGCACGAACACCGCATCCCCCGGTCCCACGCTCCAGGCGCGCAGCACCAGAAGCAGCGCATCGGTGCCGTTGGCACAGGCGATGGCATGTTTCACGCCGGCCCATTGGGCGATGTCCTTTTCGAACTGCGCCACCTGCGGCCCCAGGATCCATTGCCCGCCTTCAACCGCGGCCTTGATGGCGGCTTCCAGCGGTGCACCCAGACGGCGGCGCTGGGCCTGCAGGTCAATGAAGGCGATGGGATCGGCCACGACGGCTCCGCTGCGTTAAGGCACGGTTCTAGGACGCGGCTTCGCAGCCGCGCCACTCACCAATTGTTGCGCTTTATTCGGTAACGATGCTGGCCTTTAGGATCTTGTCAGGCTCGCCGCTGATGGCGCCGTTATTGTGCTCGCCGCCCTTCTTGATCTTGTCGACATTGTCCATGCCTTCGACCACCTGGCCCCATACCGAATACTGCTTGTCCAGCCAGGGCGCATCGTCGAAGCAGATATAGAACTGGCTGTTGGCGCTGTTGGGGTTGCCCGAGCGCGCCGCCGAGACCGTGCCGCGGGTGTGCTTCTCGCTGGAGAATTCGGCCTTGAGGTCCGGGAGATCGGAGCCGCCGCTGCCGGTACCGGTGGGATCGCCGGTCTGGGCCATGAAGCCGGGAATGACGCGGTGGAACACCACGCCGTCATAGAAGCCTTGCTTCGCCAACGTCTTGATGCGCTCGACATGGCCGGGCGCCAGGTCGGGGCGCAGCTTGATCTTCACCGGCCCGGTCTTGAGATCGAGAACGAGATAATCGGTCATCAGTGTTTTTCCTTGCAGCGTTTGACGAGAGCCTGCGCGACGGCAGGGGTGGTAAAGGGCGCGATGTCCCCGCCCAGAAGCGCGATTTCCTTGACCAGCTTGGACGAGATCGCCTGGTGGCGCGGATCGGCCATCAGGAACACGGTCTCGATCTCGGTATTGAGGCGCTGGTTCATCGCCACCATCTGGAATTCATACTCAAAGTCCGACACCGCGCGCAGGCCGCGGATAATGACCGAGGCACCGACTTGGGCGGCAAACTTCACCAACAGGGAATCGAATGGCACCACATCGATGGTGGCGTGGCGATAAAGACCCGTCAGGCGCTTTTTGGGGGATGTGGAGGCGGTCATTCGCCGCCGCCGACATCGGCGATGGGCTCCACCGATACCACTTTCTCGCCCTTATCCACGCGGAACACGGTGACGCCCTGGGCGGCGCGGCCCTGGATGGAGATGCCGGACACCGCCACACGAATGGTCTGGCCGGCGTCGGAGATCAGCATCAGGTCGTCGCTCTCCTCCACCGGGAAAGAGCCGATCACGGCGCTGTTCTTCTTGCCCATGCCGATGGCCACGATGCCGGAGCCGCCGCGGCCGGTGACGCGGTATTCATAGGAGCTGCTGCGCTTGCCGAAGCCTGTCTGCGACAAAGTGAGCACGAACTGTTCGCGCGCGCCAAGCGCGGCATAGCGTTCCGCCGTCAGATTGGCTTCTTCCACGCCGTCCTCGGCCCCCTCTTCAGACGACAAGTCCTCGGCTTCCACCGGGGCCTCGGTTTCGCCGCTTTCGGCGCGGCGGATGGCGCTGGCCTGTTTCAGATAGGCGCGCGCCTCTGCCGAGCTGGCGTCGGAATGATAAAGCAGCGACAGGCTGACCACTTCGTCACCCTTGGTCAGCTTGATGCCGCGCACGCCGGTGGAATCGCGGCCCTTGAAGACCCGCACATCGCCCACCGGGAAACGGATGGCCTTGCCGCCGCGGGTGGTGAGCAGGAAATCGTCGGCGTCGGTACAGGTGGCAACTCCGACAATGCCGTCGCCTTCCGCCAGCTTCATGGCGATCTTGCCGTTCTTGTTGACTTGGGCGAAATCGGAAAGCTGGTTGCGCCGCACATCGCCCGACTTGGTGGCGAACACCACATTGAGCTTGTCCCAGGCGCCGTCATCTTCCGGCAGCGCCAGGATAGTGGTGATGCGCTCGCCTTCCGCCAGCGGCAACAGATTGACCATCGCCTTGCCCTTGCCGGCGATGCGCGCTTCGGGCAGCCGCCAGACCTTGAGCTTGTAAGCCATGCCGGTGGAGGAAAAGAACAGCAGCCAGGCATGGGTGGACGCCACGAACAGGCTGGTGACGAAATCCTCGTCCCGCGTCGCCATGCCCGAACGGCCCTTGCCGCCGCGGCCCTGTACCCGGTACTCGGCCAGCGGGGTGCGCTTGATATAGCCGTTATGGGTGACGGTGACGACGACATCTTCGCGCTCGATCAGCGCCTCGTCTTCCAGCTCGACATCGGCGTCGATCAGCTCTGTCTTGCGCGGCGTAGAGAACTCCTCGCGGATGGAGGCCAGTTCCTCGCGAATGATGGCCAGCACGCGGCCGCGGCTGGACAGGATGTCGAGATAATCGGCAATCGCCAAGCCCAGCTTCTGGGCCTCGTCGTTGATTTCAT
The DNA here is from genome assembly GCA_019508105.1 of Alphaproteobacteria bacterium. Classification (GTDB taxonomy): domain Bacteria; phylum Pseudomonadota; class Alphaproteobacteria; order Micropepsales; family Micropepsaceae; genus Rhizomicrobium. The sequence goes on along the minus strand of JAEKMB010000006.1, from coordinate 781 downwards.
CGCGGCCCAGCGCGGTCAGGCGCTGCAGGCGCAAGTCCAGGATCGCCTTGGCCTGTTCCTCGGACATCCGGATGGTTTCGTCCGCTTCCATGCGGTGGCGGGGATCGGCGATCAGCGCCACCAGCGGCGCGACGTCCTTGGCCGGCCAGGCGCGGGCCATCAACTGCTCGCGGGCGCTGGCGGCGTCGGGGGCGGCGCGGATCAGCCGGATCACTTCATCGATATTGGCCACGGCCACGGCCAGGCCGACCAAGACATGGCCGCGATCACGGGCCTTGGTGAGGTCGAACTTGGTGCGGCGGGTGACGACATCCTCGCGGAAACCAACGAACGCCGCCAGCAGCTCCTTGAGGTTCATCTGAACGGGGCGGCCGTCATTCAGGGCCAGCATGTTGACGCCGAAGCTCATCTGCAGATTCGAGAAACGGTAAAGCTGGTTCAGCACCACCTCCGACGAAGCGTCGCGCTTCAACTCGATCACCATGCGCATGCCGGAACGGTCGCTTTCATCGCGAATGTCCGAAATGCCTTCGATCTTCTTGTCGCGCACCAGTTCGGCGATGCGCTCGATCAGCATGGCCTTGTTCACCTGGTAGGGCAGCTCGGTGACGATGATGGCTTCGCGGTCCTTGCGGATTTCCTCGACCGCGCAGCGCGCCCGCATCAGGATCGAGCCGCGGCCGCGCGCCAAGGCGGCGCGGGCATTCTGCTTGCCGATCAGAAGCGCGCCGGTGGGAAAGTCGGGACCGGGCACGATCTCGGTCAGCCGCTCCAGGTTGAT
>JAEKMB010000114.1 GCA_019508105.1 Alphaproteobacteria bacterium | reverse complement strand
GTCTCGGTCCGGCGAATTGCGGAATCAGAGTCAAATCCGTGCCGCGGGCGGTCACCACCACCGGCACACCGAACCTCTCGCCCAGGCGAACGGCCGCGATGCCGTCGGGATAAAAATAGTGCGCATCGATGAGGTGGATTTCACGTCCGGCGCGCAGCAGGCGGCTGATCGAGTGTTTTCCGGCATGATACAGCGCCAAAGGCGCCAGGCTCATGCCGACCTTCGGTATCAATGGATAGCGCGGATGCTCCACGGTCAATCCGTTAAAGGTCGTACGCAGAGGAATGCGGTCCAGCCGGCCCAGGCTGGGATGGTCGAAAGAAGCCGGCCGCCAGGGAACGGGCGCAATGACATGGCTTTCCACCGCGCCGCTGGCTGCCAGCTTCTCCAGCCTGTTGGCCACGAAGATGCCGTGACTGGGGCGTGCCACATTCGGAAACAGGGTGGTAAAAGTCAGAACTGAGAGGGGGCGGCCTGTCATGAGTAAAGCTGACTGTCGGTATCTTGCAGGGTGGCGTAGAGCGCTAAGGGGCTGGTCGTATCTCCGTGGAGCTCCTGCTGAAAGAATTTGACGAACTGCTCCAATTTTTCCAGCAGGCATTGAACATCCGCTTCAGAGGAACAATAAGGCGTGAAACCCGGCTGCAAGGAGGAGCTATGGAAACTCAAGGTAAGATAGCGCACGCCGCCGCCGATCATGACCTGGCTAAGTGTTTTCATCTTCTCCAGGCTGTATCCTTCCGGCGAAAGGCGGACGCGTGACAACAGTCCGCTTCTATCCATCAGCCCCCGCATCCTGAGAGGCTTTAGTTCGGGGCGGTCGAGAGCCCGGCACAAAGCAGCGCCGTTGTTGCGCAGCGGGCCAGTGAAACCACTGGTGGTGGGGATTTCCAATAACCGGCGTCTTCGTCCAAACCAGGACAGGTTTGGACCGAACCGGCTGAAGTCCGGTCCGCCTTCCGGTTTATAATCGAAGCCGGGGGCAGTGCTGAGGTCAACATCGAACCCCATATCCTCCAGCAAGGCCAGGGTCGCGGCGCCGATGCCGTAGCGGCCGGCTTTGAAGATGCGGGGTCTTGAACCGACATTATTTTCAATCGCGTCGGATAAGATGGACAGTTTTTGGCGCTGCAACCAGAGAGGAAGGTTGCCCGGAAAAGCGTGAGTGTCATCGATCGGCTCGATGAAGGGCGGCGTTGTCCAGGGTTGCAGATGGGCGCCGATTTCAGCGCCGCGGGATGCAATGTCCCGCATGATGGCGGCGCTAACTTGGCTGGTTGCAACCGGATAGTCCAGCACATAGCAGGGCGTGATTCCGTGCCGCTCGAACATACTCTGCACTTGCGGCAGTCTTTCGATGGAGCGCACGGCGCCCTGGTCGGCGCCAACTCCTTGAGACCAGTCAAATTCAGATTCCGTGTCGATCACAACCAGCAGCGCTGGCTTGTCCGGCCGATGCGTCACCTGCCTGAAGCCCAATTCCGAGACATGGCGCGCCACCGTCGGCGGCCGCGCCAGGGCGGAAGGGGCAGGCAGGGGGTGGTGAAGCAGCTCCTGGTAAAGACCCGAATAGCGGGTTGCTATGTCGACAATGTCGTACTTGGCCCGGACGGTTTGGCGGGCAATTTGACCGACACGCTGGCGGAAATCGACATCGTCTATCAGCGCCAACAGGCTTTTGGCGAACATGTCGGCGCGGGAAAACAGAAAGCCGCTCTCTCCATGTTCGATGAACGCCTCGGTCACGCCGTCCAAATATCGCGAAACCACCGGGAGGCCATGACTCATGGCCTCGAGAAGGACGTTGCCGAACCCTTCATCGATTGACGCAAACACGAAGATATCTGCTGCAGCGTAATATCGCGCCGGCGACGGATCAAAGTCGATATGGGTGATCCGGTCTGCGAGGTTGCGGCTCTCGATCTGCTGATTGATGGCGGCCCAATAGTCCTCTTCCAATACCGGGCCGACCAGGACCAGGCGAAGGGCGGGACGCTTCGCCGCCAGTTCGGCGAAAGTTCTGACCAGCTGGTCGACACCTTTTCTCTCGCAGATCGAGCCCAGATACAGCAGCACGATATCATCCGATGCGACCCCCAAGCTTTCCCGTGTGGCCATTCGGAGATCGAATTCCGCCGGGGGCGGCAAGCGGACCCCCTGCGGTATCAAGCGGCACTTTGCATCCGGCAAGGTGGCCGTCGAAAGCAGGCGCGGCGATATGCCGACAAATATATTGACGAGCCGAAAGAGCCGCCGGGCAAGAGGCCGGTATATCGGCCGGTAAGTTCGAATCAGTTCTTCCAGGCTGTCCGACAAGGTGGAGGAATAGATCAGCTTCCAGCCGAACGCCCGTGCCGCGAGGTAGCAAAGGAAGAGACGGTCCACGTGGGTATGGATATGCAAGATATCGAAATCATTACGGTGACGGAAAATCCAGCGCAGGAGCGCCAACGGCTTGCGGTTCTGCGCTTCGAGATAGATAGCCGGACCCTCACCAACCTCTATCGTCCCCGCTCCCGTTGGAGCGATGGTTTCGAAAACCAGCACCGTATGCTGCAAGCCCCCCTGGCTCAGCAGCGGTATTAGCTGTTCGTAATAGATCCCATCGCCCGTGAAATCCGGGCGGAAACGTCTATACAGATGCAATATCCGTGTCCGGCGCAGACCCGTGGGTCCTACGCTGCAGCGGATACCCGTCGCATCATCCTTGCTCCCCAGGTCGGGAAGATATCGATCGCGATATCCCGCAGCCCGGCTAGACTGGTTGGATTGCAAGCAATAATCCCCCTGCGAAATGTACAAAACCGAAGCCAGTCCCGTTTGTACCGATCATCGCCACGTCCGAAATCGACCCGTTTGAGGTTCAAGGCCGGTACAAGCTGTGAAAACATCCAATGGGTTAAAAGGGTTCCCGGGGAAAAGCGGGAGAATTCCGGGCGATGTGCCAACTTGAAGATGGTGGCATCCCGGCCACGCACCAGCCAGAGTTGGGCGGCCACGGCCTTCCCATCGATAGAAAGAAGCCCCAACTGCACGTCTCCGCGCGTGGCAAGCTTTTCGATCATCAAGCCCATGAACTGGGGATGCGGTTCCGGAGCTTTGCCGCTGTCGGCATAGATATCACCGTAACGCGAGATGCCTTGCTTGATCTCGTCAGGGGCAGAGAGGATCGAAAAACTGCCACCTGCCGCCTCTAATTTCCGACCTTTCCTGCGTACGGTTTCTCTGACGCGGGCAGGGCGGGTGGCCCAGAAGGATTCGAAAGATTCGATGTCTTCATACCAATTCGCGAAATGACGGTAGCTCGCCGTCACCAGGCCGGAGCGGTTCAGGCCTTCTGAAAATGCCTGGTTGAGGGGATGCCCCATATCCATCGCGTCCAGATCAAGCCGGCGGGACACCAGCTTTCCGAGTTTTTCCCCCAACGCGTAGGCGTCCGCGCCCGATAGTGCTGCAGGTCCAAAGCTGGTGCTGTACGGCGCCGTGAGGGCCCTGAAGCACCCCCCTTTCATGCGCACCAGTGGTAGGGCTGAGGTAAATCCCGTTTTGCCGCGGACCACGGCCAGACAAGCCTCTTCGCCAGGGCCTAGCGTTTGGCTTGCCAGAGCAGAGAACCACCCCTCGCTTCGCTCCGCCCCGGCCGAAAAAAGTGGGCCGGCCTCTGGCCAGATAGCGGCCATGGGCAGGGCTACCAAATCCATCATTTTTGAGCTTTGACGCCTGCTGAGCCGCCGGGATATCGCTTTATCGCCACAATTCGGGTAAACGGCACGGATGTGGTGGTTGAAAGCTCTCGCAATATGGGGGCTATTCTCATTGGTGGTTTCGGGTCTGATCGGGCGCTTTGTCGGCGGCCGACGCCGGAAGAATGACGCGCACGACCCCTCCGATTTCTAAAAAACTGATTCTGCTGGGGAACGCCCGGGGCGAAACTTCGTTCCTTGCGTCGGAGGGGCTATGGAAGGTCTCTATTTTGCGCTCAGCATATTTGCGGTCGCTTTCGTAATCCGCTGGTGCCTGGTCGCAGAACGCGGCGCGGCCGGGGAGTATGCCGGCTTGTTGGCGATGCGCCGGCCGGCCGCGGATGCAAAAAAGCCCAGGAGAGGGGACGCCAGGCGCCGCGGCTCTTATCGCGGATGAACGGCCAGCCCTCCGTTAGCGTCGTCATTCCGGCCTATAATGTGGAAGACTGCATCTGCCGGGCCATCCGCTCGGTCCTTCGGCAGACCCATTTACCTCAGGAAATAGTGGTCGTTGACGATGGCAGCACGGACAATACGGGCTGCGCCGCGAAGAAATTTGGGGGACCTGTCCGCGTGATCGGCCAGCGGCGGACCGGAGCGGCACAAGCCCGTAACACCGGTATCCGCGCTAGCCGCGGGGAGATCATCGCGTTTCTGGATGCGGACGATGAATGGCTCGAGACCAAACTGGAGAAGCAACTGACTCTCCACCATAGGCAGGATCTTGTCATGAGCTTTTGCCGGTCGAATGAATTCGATGTGGACGGACATGATCTGGGAGACACTTTTCGCGACCTGCGCCCTGTGCGGGGAAATGAGATTTGGCGAAAGCTGCTGGCGGTAAATTTCATTGCCACTCCGACCGTCATGGCAAGCCGGGAGAAGCTGATCGCGGCAGGGGGATTTAATTCCAGCCTCAAGGTGGGCGAAGATCAGGACATGTGGATCAGGCTGGCCCTGTTGGGCCCGGTAGACTTTATCGACGAAAGCCTTGTTCACGTGCATATGCGTCCGGCAAGTCTTTCCAGTTCGGGATTTCACGATCAAGTCGCCTTCACCCTACCCATGATTTGGGAGCATCTCCAGGCGCTGAAGCCCCGCTTATGCGAGCGTGAGGTCCGGGGGATATATGCGGCGCGACTGGGACGAGTGGGCCGTAATGCCTGCGCCCACCGGGAGTTTGTTCTGGGCCTTTCCTTGGTGGCCAAGGCGATCGGGATGGGAGACAGCCCGTTTCATAACCTCTACCACCTGCTCGGCCTGGCACCTCCCATTCGCTGGCTGCGAAACACGATGCGCCAATCCTTGGGTGCCGCAGCGGGCGAAGGTCCCGTGGCCGCGGGCCCCGGCCGGGAGACTCCATAGATGCGTGACCTATTCTTTCTCATCGCAACCATGGCTGGCATTGGCGCCACCCTGATTTATCCCTTCGCCGGCGTTCTGCTATGGACATGGCTCAGTGTCATGAGCCCGCAGTCGGACGCTTATGGCTTTGCCCGGACATTGCCGCTGAACATGATAGTCGCGGGCGTCACTGTTGCGAGCGTGTTCATATCGCGCGAGAGAAAGCTCCCCTCATCTGATGCGTTATTGTGGCTTTGCGCGATATTTCTTGCCTGGTGCACTTTGAACGGTTTTGCAGCGGTGGACCCCGATTGGTCCTGGCCTTACTGGGACAGGACCTGGAAAGTCTTCGCCCTAGGGCTGTTCGCGGCGACCCTTGCGCATAACAAGCTCAGGCTGCATGCGCTGACATGGGTCGTTGTAATTTCTCTCTTCTACTACAGCGTGAAGGGTGGGCTCTTCACTATCCTTTCGGGGGGCGGATCGCATGTCTATGGCCCGGACGGCACAATTATCGGGGACAATAATCAGCTGGCGCTTGCGCTTCTGATGACGCTTCCCTTGGCCAATTATCTGCGCAGCCAAAGCGCCAATCGATGGGTTTCCTGGGCTTTGATAGCCGCGATGGGCCTGACGGTTGTTGCCGTCCTGGGGACATATTCCCGCGGAGGCTTCATAGGCCTAGCTGTTCTTTGCCTAGCAGCCCTGCTGCGTGTCCGCAACAAGCTGATCTATCTGGTGGTAGCCGGCACCGTTTTGGTTTCCAGCCTATACTTCATGCCAAACAGTTTTTTCTCCCGACTGCATTCGATCGATGAATATGGGACAGACTCTTCGTTTCAAGGCCGCGTCACGGCCTGGCATGTGGCCTATAATTATGCCCGCGACCATTTTCCCTTTGGCGCGGGATTTTACGGTCCTCAATTGGCCCAGGTCTTCCATACCTATTTTCCCAATGAAGCCATGAGAGCCGCCCACAGTATCTATTTTCAGGTCCTCGGCGAGCAGGGGTTCCTGGGCTTGGCGCTTTATTTGCTCATTTTGGTGGGCGGTTTCATAAAGGCGCACCAGATAGCAAGGGCTTCGCGTAATAACCCTGAAAAGGCTTGGGCAGGCGAACTGGCCGCCATGATTCAGCTGGGGCTGCTGGTGTTTTGTCTCAGTGGTGCCGCACTCAGCATGGCATATTACGACGTGTTTGTTCTCTATCTGGCGATGTTGCTGTCGTTGCATAAACAGGTTGCGGTGGTCGCTGCGGATAGAAAGCTGGTCCGCCTGTCCTCGCCTGCTCGTCACCCGCTGGCGGCAAAACAATGACTGGGCGAGCCAAATGGTTAAGACCGGTTTTGGCGGCCGCATCCCTGGTCTATCTGCTTGGCTGCGCCGCCCCTGCACCCCAAATGGAGAAGGGGAATGAAGCATCCAGGGCCCGTATCAGCGCGCGGCTCGTCCAATATCGCGGCCAAGGCGCGGAAATACAGGCGGCGATGAAGGCAGATGCGCAGAACGGACAGTTGAGCCAGCTCCTGAAAGACATTCTCGCGGATGCCGAACTGCGAGGACGGTCGGCCACGGTCGCGCGCTATCTCGCGGAAACGGATGGAAAGGGCGCGCCAGCCAAGCCCGGTGTGTGGCTTCTGAGCCGAGTGACTGACCTTTTACGTGCGACGGAAGAAACGGATAGAAGGGCAGCCATTCTTCAACCTTCGCTGACGGCATCTGCCATGTCTGAAACGGTCATCAAGCAGTTGGTGGATTTAACGGGTCACCGTGGATGGGACAAAGGAACCGCCGAAGAACTGTTAATGATTGCAGGCGATGTTACCGTCCTAAGCGCGAATGTAGCCGCCGACACAGACGAACAAAAACGTCTCGAAGCCCTTCAAAAGCTCAAAGCCTATGCGGATGCGCGCTCTACAGGCGCCCGCGCTGAAAGCACTCTCCGGTAACATTCAGCGCCTGCATTTTGACGATCAGGCAGGCCTTGCGTCAGCTGCGGAGACCATCGCTTCATTCATGGGAGCATCGTGCGGCGCAGAGGCTAGGGCCGCCATTCGGCGGGCATAGGCGCGCCAGGTTCGGTTCTTTTCTTCGATGTTTGCCATCGCTCCCGCTCCTAGAGCCTGTCGGAGTTCGGGATCTTCGGCCAGACGTGCAACGGCTTCGGCGAATGCCCATGAGTTTTGCGGCGCAAATAGCAGCGCGTCCTCGCCGTGCGACAAAACCTCCCGGATGTTCGCGCTGTCGGGCGCCACGATGGCATGGCCCATGGCCATGTATTCGAACAGCTTCAGGGGGCTGGCATAAGGCGTGACTTCAGGCTGCAAAGCGATGTCAAATGTCGCGGCAATTTTCGCCACATCGTCCCGGGCCACGACGCCGGTAAAAAAGACCCGGTCGGAAACGCCTAGGCGATGCGCCCGAGCCGTAAGGGCAGGGCGGGCGGGCCCGTCGCCTACGATTACCAGATGCCCTTTCGACAGCCTGGCGTCGTTGGCCAGCAGGTCGATGACATGTTCCAGCCCATGCCATTCCCGGACATAGCCGACAAAGCCCAGGATCAGACGATCCTGAAGTCCAGTGGCGATTTTTGCCAGATCGCGTTCTTGACGGCGGAAACGGCCGGGATCCACGCCATTCGCAACCACGGACACCCGGTCCCGCGGAACGCCTGCTTCGATGACCTCCTGGGCAAGAACTTCAGTGACCGGAAGAATCATGGAGGCCTGGCGCCAGAGGAAATGTTCGCTCCAGCGTGCCAGGTTTGGCCATGCCAATCCTGGGTGTTTCTGCCGTTCCCTGGAGAGAGGCGCATTGACCTCGACAAACAGTCTTGTCTTCAAAAACCGGGCGGCCCAGGCGGCGCCCAGCATGTGAATATTGGCTCTCTGA
>JAEKMB010000113.1 GCA_019508105.1 Alphaproteobacteria bacterium | reverse complement strand
CGTGATGGGCACCGTAACGCCGTTTGGTGTCGGCACCTGCATCCGCTCAATCTCCACATAGCCGCAGGCGCGATAGAGCGGCTCGCCGCCGGCCGTGGCACCCAGCTCGGTGCGGGTGAAGCCTTCGGCGCAGGCTGCGGCCTCGCACAGTTCGATGATCTGCCGGCCCACCCCACGGCGCACAAAGCCGGGCGCGGTGTACATGGCGCGGATTCGCGCCGCCTCCGTCACAGGGTCCAAAAGGCGCGCATCGCGGCCGGCGGTGTGGTTGTGGCCGAACAAAGTGGCGCGCCGGCTCCAGCCGCCACAGCCCGCCAGGGCGCCGCTCTCTTCCAGGATGAAATAGGTGCCGTCGGCAATCAGTTGGCTGTCGACGCCCATCACTGCAAAGGAGGCCTCGACTTTTTCTGGCGAAAGAAACTGCGGCAGCAACTGCCGGATCGCCGCCGTCATCAGGCGCTGCAAATCGGACATATCACCGGGCACGGCAAGACGGTGGGTGAACATGCTCTATTTATAGCCGAAAACGAAAAAGGCGGGCACCGGGCCCGCCTTTTGCCGTTTGAACAAGCCGCTTATTTCTTCTTCTTCGCCGATACTTTTTTAGCGGCGACGAATTCGATCTCCAGCATGGCGCCTGGCAGCACCAGGGCGCTGGTGCGGAAGGCGGCCCGGGCCGGCTTGTTGGGCTGGGCGGCGGTGCCGAACTCCTCGGCCCAGACCTTGTTCATGGCCGGGAAGTCGGCCTTGGGATCCAGAAAGACATGGGCGGCGACCACATCGCCAAAGCCCACCCCCATCTTGTCCATGGTGGCCTTGAGACCGTCCAGCACCGAACGGGTCTGGGTCGCCATGTCGCCGAAATCGGCCGGCTGGCCATTGGCGGCGGGGGTCACCGGCTTGGGCAAAGCGCCCGAGATAAAGAAGGTGGTATAGCCGGGCGGGACACTGACGCCGGCGGCGATGGGCGACATGGCGTTCTCACCATAGATGCGCTCGATCTCAGCGGCCGAAACCTGCGGGCCTGACATCAGCAGAACCGCGCCGGCCATGGCGGCGAGCAGAAGGGTTTTGGTGCGGGTTTTCATAATTCGTCCTTGTTGGATGAAGAAAGAAGAACCCGCCCGCGCCTTGCGGCGTGGGCGGGTCTGCTTTCGATTAAAAGTTGAACGTCAGGCGTGTGTAGTAGAAGCCGCCATTTACCCCATAAGGCGAGATACCATATGGCGCGGCGACCACGTTGGAGCCGTCGATCAGGGTCGTCGGATCGCCCGGCACATTGATCCGGCCACCGGGATTCTTGTCGAGAAGGTTGTTGGCACCGAAAGCGACGGTCCAGGATTCCAGCCAGTGATAGTCGATTTCCAGATCGGTGATCGCCGTGGTGCCGACCTTGGCCAGGTAGTAAGTGCCGCCGTTCGGACTGACGAAGTCCGAGGTCGGACCGTAAAAGGTCTCGCGGACGTTGATCGTCCAGTCATCCAGGTTCCACAGCGCGCTGAGGCCGATCTTTTCCTTCGGACTGGCACGGGTCAGCAGGCTGGTGGTGGTCCGGCTGAACAGCGATTGCGGCGCCAGCGAAGCGGGGGTCGGGATCTGCTTGCTGATGGAGGTGTCGGTATAGTTGCCGGCCAAGGTCCAGTTCACCGAACCCCAGTCACCGAAATCGGTCAGGTAATTCAGCGACACGTCGATGCCCTGGGTGAGGGTGCTGATGCCGTTGACGAACAGTGCCACGCCGGTTTGGGACACGGTCGGATCCAGCACGTTGCCATGCGCCAGGATGGCGGTGGTGACGATCGGCGCATTGTTGGCGCCGCCAGATCCGAACAGGGTACCGGTGCCGACGATGCGGTTACGCAGGCTGATCGAATAGGCGTCCACCGTCAGGCTCATATTGTCCAGCGGATGGGCGACGAGGCCCGCGCTGTAGCTGGTCGAGGCTTCAGGCTGCAGCGGCCGCACGCCGAGCAGCGCCGCGGCGGCCGAGTTCGGCGGCAACTGCACGATCGCCGAAGTGGGCGAAACGTTGGTGGCCGAGTAGAACTCTTCCTGGATGGTCGGGGCGCGGAAACCGGTCGAGATGGTGCCGCGGAACGCCAGTTCCGGACTGATGTCGTAACGGGCGGTGATCTTGCCGACCTGGGCATCGCCGAAGTCGGTGTAATGCTCGAAGCGGCCGGCGACATCAACCTGCAAGTCGGTGATCGGAGAAACCGCCAGATCGAAATAGGCCGCATAGTTCTTGCGGCTGTGAGTGCCGGCGTCGGAAGCCTGGAAGCCCGGATAGGACTGACCGCCTTCCTTGTAGGTCGAAGCGAAGTCGCCCTGCTGGATGCCGAAGGTATTCTCGCGTCCTTCACCGCCAATGGCGACCGTCACCGGCGTCGCCAGGCCGACCTCGTAATTCTTGGTGATGTCGATGTTGAAAGTGGCTTCCGTGGCGGTGAAGATGCCGTCGAAGATGTTGGTCGGCGTGGTGTGGGTATCCACGAACAGCGAGGCATTGGCGGTGTTATAGGTAAAGATCTGGTCGCGATCCTTGCCGTAGGTGCCCGAAATATCCCAGTGATAGCCGGCGATCTCGCCCTTGAGGCCGACGGTATAGCCGTAATCGTCTTCCCGCAGGCCTTCCTGCGGATTGAAGCCCCGGCGGTTGAAGACCAGCTCGCCCGGGGTGGTGAAAGTGCCCGACGAACCGGAAGAAATGACCAGGCCGTTGGCGTTGATGCCGGGACGCGCGGCCGATGCGGATCCTGCGATGACGGCGACGCCGCCGCCGATACCGATGGCGCAGGCCGGCGTGCCGGCGGCGGTCTGGGCGGTATTAAAGCCCTGGCCATTGGTCGCGGTGCAGGGCTGGCTGGAGCCGGGGGCCGCCTCGACGCGATTGGGAACGCGATAATTTTCATAGGCCTTGGCCTGGCGCTCGCCATAGGTGCCGCTGGCATACAGGGTCACATTGGGTTCCAGGTCGTATTCCATGTTGGCCGTGACGGTGGTCAACATCGATTGCGGATCGCCGGCGATGTGGTTGACGCGCGGATAATCCGGATCGGTGTCGGGCGGATAGGCCAGTGCCCTGTTACGCCCGGCGGCATCTACCTGGCGGATGTCCTGATAGCCGCGCTGGCTGAAGCCGCGAAAGCGTTTTTCGCCGGAGAGGCTGAGAAAGCCCTTTTTGCCAAGGTCGATGCCGAAATTGCCGGCAAAGTCGTAGGTCTGGCCGCCTTCCTCGAAATACTGGCCGCCGGTGGCGGTGGCATAGCCGCCGCTGTTATTGTGCTTGAGTATAATGTTGACCACGCCGGCGATGGCGTCGGTGCCGTACAAAGGCCGCGCAGGCGCGCCGACAAAGTCAACGCCGCCGTGTCGCCACCCAGCGATTCTGCGGTGAAGGAGGGAGCGATCTGCGCAAGAGCCTGGATCAGGTTGGGCTGGCCGACATGCGAAAGGGCGTCGGAGCCGATGACGGTGATGGGGGCGGCGCTGTCAGCGGCCGTCATGCCGGTGACGCGGGTGCCGGTGACGATCACCGACTCGGTGTCTCCCTGCGCGACCTGCTGAGCCAGTGCGGGGGCGGCCAGTGCGGCCAGTACGACTAAGGAAGTCCCGAGAAAGAGCGAAGACTTGGTCTTGGAGTGGGACTTGGAACGGTACGACATGAGGGAACCCCCGAGTGTTTCGCCTAGGCGAAGTTGGTTTGGTTCCTTCCTGCTATTTCCTCTGACATTCTATTTTTTTGTGCAGTGCAAGATAACGCAGCGTCCGTAGGGGCAACCTTGCAAGCGCGTAAATCGGATTCTGTCCCGGCGTTTGTGACCGGAGAATGACGTGGCAATAATGCATCTAAATTAGCCAGTAAAGCAATAATATGTCTATTTCTTCACTATTAAGATATTTTCTGTTGTGACAGGTCATTTGGAGAAATTATCTTAGCAACGCTACTTGGCGGCTTCCGGACTGCTTTCTAGATGGGCAGGATCACTTTTTTTAGGCAGCCATTGTCCCTCTAATTCATCATATTGCAGTGCAGCACAAATTTCAGGTCGCCCTGCTGCCCGTCGTTTGAGCTCACTGCACAAGCTCCCGAGGCAGGAATTCGGGTTATTTTCCGTACACGGACTGCCTCTGGAACGGTCTTGCGGCAGCCCTTCAAACATTTTGAGACGATGAAGGACAATTCACGCCGCAGCGGATACGCCGGCACGGCGCAGATAGGCCAGAACCGCGATCTCCGCGGCGCTGAGGCCGCCGCGTCCCCGCCGCGGCACCCGAAGTTTCAGCGCGCCGGCCTCGAAGGCGGCGATGATGCCGGGATGGATGTAGCATTTGCGGCAGACCGCGACGGTATTGCCCAATTCTTCCGCCACGGCGGCGACCACCGCGCGCACCGCTCTCTTGCCGCTTTCGCGCACATCCCGCAACGCCATGGCCGCCTTGACCGTTCCGGCCCAGGTACGAAAATCCTTGGCGGAAATCTCCGCATCCGCGATCTGGCGCAGATAGGCATTGACGTCGGTGGACGACACCGCATGCACCGCGCCGTCCTCGCCGCGATACGCGAACAGATGCTGGCCGGGCAGGTCCTGGCAGGAGCGGATCACGCGCGCCACCCTGCGGTCGTGCAGCGACAAGCTCCATTGCTTGCCGCTCTTGCCCTTGAACAGGAAGCGCAGTTCGGCGCCTTTCACTTTCACGTGGCGGTTGCGCAAGGTGGTCAAGCCGAAACTGTGATTGGAGCGGGCATAGTCCTCGTTGCCGATGCGGATCAAGGTTTCTTCCAGCAAGGTGACGATGGTGGCCAGGATTTTTTCCCGCGGCAGGCCCGGCCGGGCCATATCCTGTCTCAGCCGCCGGCGGATGGTCGGCAGACTGGCGGCGAACTGCGCCAGATGGGCGTATTTGTCGGCATCACGCACCGCCGCGAAGCCGGGGTGATAGCGATATTGCTTGCGGCCTTTGGCATCGCGGCCGGTGGCCATCAGATGGGCGTTGGCAAAAGGAGCGATCCATACCTCTGTCCAGGCCGGCGGAATCGCCAGCGCCTTGATGCGCTTCAAGGTCGCCTTGTCCCGCAACGGCTTGCCGTCGGGGCGGCGGTAATGGAAATGGCCTGGCGCGCCATGGCGGGTGATTCCCGCCAAGTCTTCATCGCTGACATAGCGAAGGCCCGCGGCGCGGGCGGCCGTGCGCGGATCATGGCTTTGCGGCATGGAGTTGCAACGTTCCGGCCTTGCCAAGGTTCCGGCCGGTGGGCCGGCCGGGTGGCGGCTACTTTTCCGTCATCTTCAGTTCGGTGCCGCTCTCGCCCTTTTTCAGCCGCCCGACATGAAGCTTGACCAGGTAATCGTCGGATGCGGTCTGGTTCAGCGTGTCGAACAGCGAGCCATCGCCTTCGCTCATGCGGCCATAGGCGGCCATATATTTCTCCAGGAAGCCCTGTTCCAGCGCGCCGTCCTGCAACGGCTCCCACAAATCCAGCGCTTCGGTCTTGCCCTTGACGATAGCCGAGACAATGGGGCGGAAGGCGATTCCTTCACAGGCATTCTTGGTCACGCCGCTGACGCAGAGCCGGGTGCCGAAATACTTGTTGATGCCTTCCAGCCGCGCCGCGGTGTTCACCGCGTCTCCCGACGCCGTATAGGTAAAACGGGCGTGACTGCCGAAATTGCCCACCACCGCCACGCCGGTATGCACGCCGATCCGGGTGATGCCCAGCGGCACGCCTTCGGCATGCTGCTTTTTGCGGTAGTCCTGGCTGAACCTGTCCATCTCCAGCATGCAGCGCACCGCCTTGGACTGATGGTCGGCCAGATCCAGCGGCGCATTGAAGATCGCGAACACCGCATCGCCAATGAACTTGTCCACCATGCCGCCATGCTTCATCACCAGGTTGGTCATGCCGTCCAGGTAATTGTTCAGCACCTGGGCAAGCTGGATGGCATCGATCTGCTCGGACATGGTGGTGAAGTCGGCGATATCGGAAAACAGGAAGGTCATTTCCCGCCGCTCGCCTTCCAAATTCATGCGCGAGGGATCGGCCACCATGCGGTCAACGATCGCGGGCGAGACATAACGGGAAAAAGCGCCCTGGATGAACGCCTTCTGCTTGCGTGCTTCACGGCCGCTGAGTGATTCCATGCTGGCAAAGGACGCCACCATCGCCAAAGCCGGCGACATCAGCCCCACCATCACATTGGCATAGTGAAACAGCGCAACACCACCGGCCCAGAACAGGGGAATGAACAGCAGCATGGCCGCGGCCCGTATGATCAACGAGGAGCCGATCACGCCCAGGGTCGCGCCGAGCAATGCCAACGCCAAGGTGATGGCGAAGTTGAGCTGCCAGCTCGCCAGCGGCGAAACCTTGCGATTAAGCAGCTGCGACAGGGCATGGGCCTGGATCACGATCCCCGGAAGCTGGCCCTGGTCGCCCGAATAGATCACTGAAAACGGCGTGCGGTGACGGTCCACCAGGGTGACATCCGAGCCGATCAGCACGATCTTGTCGCGATACCAGCTGTCGGGCATGAAGCCGGCCACGGTGGCGGAAACCTGTTTGAACGGCTTGGGATCGGAATCGGTGTCGGTGGGCTCCGGCCGGCCATGCCAGATGATCGGCACCATTTCGGCTGGGGTCTGGATGCCCACTCTCGCGGCCAAGGCACGCGCCACGCCGGGAATGTAATGGCCGTCCACCTTGCCGCCATCAAAGACAAAGCGGGCGGTATCGAACTGATCGGTGGGCAGGTTGGCCAGCGCGCGCAATTTGAGCGGGACCATGGCGTCCTCGAAGGCCTTTTGCTCCGGGGTTACGATGTCATGCGACGAGATATAGCTGATTACCAGCGGCACCTGGGTGCTGCGCACGGTCTTGGCCAGCGCCAGATCCTTGGCCTGCTCGGTCGGCTGGTCCAGCAGAAAGTCCGAAGCGATGGCGGCGGGGTGATGAGCGGCCAGCTGCTGAATAAGGGTTCCGAGGAATTCGCGGTCTATCGGCGAGCGGTAGGGAAAACGCGAGAGGGTGGCTTCGTCCACCGCCACGATGATGATCTTGGAATCCTGTGCCTCGCGGGGCGCGAAAACCGAGGCGACCTCCCAGTCCTGCACCAACTGGTCCAGGCGGCTGAGCACCGAGAAATTGTCCACCAGGAACAGTGACACCGCGGCGCTGACCAGCGAAACAGCCACAAAGATCAGGGCGGAATACAGCGCCGTACGCCGCTCCACCGTCATGCCGCTGAAGAGGGCTTTCACGGACTGGCAGTCTTCAGCAAGGCCTGGGCCTGCTGCTCGCAGCGGCGATTGGCCATCCAGCCGGCGCGCATCTCGACATTGGTCAGGGTGGAGGGCACCTGCACCAGGGTGACCGCCGACTCCGTGCCGTTGAAGGTCACGACATAGGTCTCACCGGCGCGCATCGGCACATCGGTGGTGACGGCGATGCGGTCCTGGCCCGCCGGCCATTGCGCCTTGGCGTTCCAGCTGTGATCCACCGGCGCCACCACCAGCGCGGCGGCGCCCTTGTTGTCGGGCCGCCAGAAAGTCGGGGTGCCGTTCTCCATGACGCAGACATTGCCGCTATGGGTAGCGTCCAGCACCCAGGGATCGGGCAGGCTCGCCAGCACCGTGCCGCGGGTGACACCGAACTCGCCGGCGCGGGCCTGGCGCTGGGTCACCAGCGCCGCCAGGGTCTGATTCAGCCCCACCCCGCCACCGCCGCCCGCCGCCGGAAGCTGATTGTAGGGACCGTCCAGCTTCAGGGTCGAACCGGTTTCGGAGATCAGCGTGACATGCTGGCCCTGTTTCAGGGTCAAAGGCTTGGTGGAGTCCAAAGTGGCGCCGGGCTTGAGCGGAATACCGCGTGCTTCGGCCACCACCAGAACCGCGGCGCTGGCAGATTGCGCCATCATGCAGCAGCCCAGCAGGGCCACCATTAGCCTCGACTTCATCAACGCCTCCATCGGCTTGCCCACCATCATCTTAAGCCCCATCACCGATCAGGGTGAAGGCTGCCCATTCAAATGGATGGGAGGTATTTGCCTGGGCGATCAGGGCCAGCTGCGCCTGGCGCAAGGCTTCCGCCGCGTCATGCCTGGGATCCTTGGCCATGTTGGCGAAAGTTCCAGTCATTAGTGCCATGGTGGCGGCCGAAGGCACTTCCCAATGGCTGGCCAGCACGGCATGGGCCCCGGCATCGAAGAAGGCATCGGCCAGGCCCTGCAGCGCGCCACCGCCAAAGCTCTTACCGCCGGCGGCGCCGGTGTTGCAGGCCGACAGCACGACCAGATTGGCGTTGATCTTCAGGCCGGCAATTTCGCTGGCGGTCAGGAGACCGTCGGCGGCGGTGGATTGGGAGGGGCTCGCAGGTGGCGATAGCACCAAGCCGGGCTGGGCCTGGCAATGCAGCTCGCCCGGCAGCATGCCGTGGGTGGCGAAATAAAGCACTGCATACTGGTCCAGCGGCTTGGCCCGCACCGCGCTTTCATTGGCGGCGTCGCCCAGTAGGATATCATCGGGCGTTGCCCCCAGGTCGCGGCCCACCGCCTGAACTTCCGCTACCGTCTCGGGCAAGGGCTGCAAGGCGCGCAGCAGAGCCGGATTGGTAGGACCGCCGGTCTCGCAGGCCGAGGCCAGGGCATTCAGCGCCAGGGCCTGGTTGGCGCCACCGCCCTGGAAGGTGGGATTGCCGATGCCCAGGAAGGGCTTGGGCTGCGCCACCTTGGCCGCGCCGCGCAGCGCCATGAAGGCGCGCGCCGAAGGGGTTTCGGATACCGCCATCTGGCGGATCAGCCAGGCGGCATTGATATAGTCGCGCCCATTCGCCGATGCGGAAGTCACCATCAGCGAAAAGGGCAGGCTGGCCAGATCGCCGCTGGCCGCCACCACCAGATGATCCATTCCCGCCAGTTGGGGCGAGACCGGACCCAGTGTCTCTTTATAAAGGGCCGCGGCGCCGGCCAGACTGAATTCGGGCAGCTTGCCCAGCTTGGGCACAAAGGCGTCGCGCAGGCTGGCGATATCGGCCGCCAGATCGTCGGTATTGGTTTCCAGGGGACGGACCGTCAGCCCGTCCGGCGTCACCAGCAGCACGTAGCTGGCACGGACGCCGACCATGAAGCCGGCAAAGGCCTCCCTGGGATGCAGCGCGCGCTTCATCGCCTCCAGGCTCACCGCCCCCGGCGCCGCCAGATTGGCATAGGCCGGAAAATCGGCGCGCAGCTTGGCGGCCAAGTCGTCAGCTTTCTTGGTGGCATCGGCAAGCCGGGCCGCCAGGGCCGCCTCGCGCCCCACATCGCGCTGATCGCTGGTCTTGGCATGTTCCGCCGCCAATGCCATGCGTCCCTCGTCGCGGGCGCGGTTGGCATCATCGGCGGCCCGCACTTCGGCGGCCAGGGCCGGCGTCTCGGCGGCGCGCCGCGCCGCCATGCGGGCGATGGTCTGTCCTGCCACGCCGGATTCGGTCATCTGGCTGGCGGCGAACATTTCTGCTTCCAGCTTGGCGCGGTCGGGACCGGTGAGCAAGGCATTGGCCGCGGTGATGAAGGGAATGAGCTGATCCACCACCAGCTGCGAGCGGGTCAGGGGATCCTTGGCCAGGAGCGCGAAAGCTTCCTGATAGGAGGCGATGGCGGAGGGGTAGATCTGCTCATCGCTGTAAAAACGCCCCAGCTGTAAAAGCGTCTGGATGGTGGGCCCGCCATCGCCGAACAGCTTGCGGTCCATCGCCAGTGCGTCCGTGAAATCCTTCTCGGCCACCACCACGCGGCCCTGGCGCGCATTGATCTCGCCCATCAGCGCGACGATGTCGGCACGCCAGGCCAGCGGCAGGTCGGGATGGGCGGTGATGATATACAGCGCCTTTTCGGCGGAGGCCTGGGCGCCCGCATTGTTGCCCACGCGCAACTCCAAAGCCGCCTGCACCCTAAGTGCATGGGCCAGCTCGCCGTCCAGCAGCGTGGTCACCACCGGCGGATTGCCGTTCATGTCCAGCCCGCCATTGCGGACCGCATCCACCGCGGCTTGGCGGGCGGCAGTGTCCTGACGGGCATAGGTCAGCGCTTCCTCGTAATGGCGCTGATTGGCGGCATCCAAGCCGCGATAGGAAGCCAGGCGGGCGCGGATTTCCGGGCTGGGTGCGGCTTCGATGATGGGCGTGGCACGGCGGAACAAGGCGGCAGCCTCGTCAAAACGCTGCTCGTTGGAAATCTGCAGCGCCAGTTCCAGCAAAGTCGCGCCCACGGCGGCGGAGTCCGGACCGAACAGCCTTGTCTCGATGTCCAGTGCGTCGCGATAAGCCTGCTCGGCGGCGGGATAATTGCCCCGGGCGCTGGCGCGGCTGCCCGCGGCGCGCAATTGCAAATAGCCGGAATAATCATTGGCATTGGCACTCAGCACGCGCGGCGCAAAGCCGGCCTTGACCGCAGCGGTAGCCGCCGCGGCCCCGGACACCGGACTGCCTGCCTCAGCGACGATCGCCGCGGACAACACATCAATCATGCCGGGCAAGCCGTCCGCCAGGAACAGGGCGCGCGGTGTGAAGGCGGCGAGCACGATATGCGGGGCATCGCCGCCACCGGCGTTGCAGGAATAAAGGATGGTGGTGGCATCCAGGCTCTTGCCGCCGTCGCAGCGCAGCCCCGCCGCGGTGCCGTCGGCCGGCAGGCCGCGAATGGAGGCCGCCACCGCGCTGCGCCGCGCGGCATCTGTCGCCGCCACATTGCTGGCCGGCACCTGGTGCAGGCCGCCGGTCTTGACCCCGCCGCAGACGATGTCGCTTCCTGTCCTGCGGCAGGCTTCTCCTGCCATGTTGCTGCCCAGATCGCCTGGCGCGGCATGGGCGGGCGCAACAGCCATCACCGCCAGGAAGGCACCGGCAAGAAGGGAAAGCCTTATGGTGAGCATGGCGCGTTTCCTCAGAACCTGATGCCGGCGGTGACGAAGAACTTAGTCGCTTCCTTGCCCGCGTCGCTGCCGGTGACGGCATGAAGCGTGCGCGCGCCTTCCAGGCCCAGCGAGGTATTGTAGGGCAAGGCCAGCCGGACGCCGCCGCCCACGGAGTCCACATACTGGTCCATCAGCGCCGAATCTTTGGCGGCCCCACGCTGGATGTACCAGGTCTGGCCGGCATCGAAATAGATATAGGGCTGCACGCCCAGCACATACCTGTTGGCCCAGGGCGCGTCATAGCGCAGTTCGCCCGAACCGCCGATGCCATGGTCTCCGGTGATGGCGCCAGGATCATAACCGCGCCCGATGCTCACGCCGCCGAAGGAGATCAATTCTCCGTTGATCAACGGGACAGAGGCATATTGCCCCTGCCCG
>JAEKMB010000112.1 GCA_019508105.1 Alphaproteobacteria bacterium | reverse complement strand
AAAGGCCAGCACGCCAAATAGCAGAGCCAAGCCTGATAGGATCAAGGACCAGCGCAGCCGCGTCAGCACTTCGCGCAGGGCATTGCGCTTCCAGTTCAGCATGGGCCCGAAGCTGACCAGGATCAGCAGCGGCACCACCACAGGAACAAAAGTCAGCTCGTAATAAGGCCGTCCCACCGAGATAGAATGGCCGCCGGCGATCTCCACAAACACCGGATAGAAAGTCCCCAGGAACACCGTGGCGGTGGCCGCCATCAAGAACAGGTTGTTGACGGCAAGACCGCCTTCGCGCGACAGCGGTTGGAACAGCGCCCCGGTGCGCATGGCCGGGGCCCGCCAGGCGAACAGGCCCAGCGCCGTGCCGGTGGCCAAGGCAATAATGCCCAGTATGTAGATGCCGCGCCGCGGATCCACTGCAAAAGCGTGCACGCTGGTCAGCACACCGGAACGCACCAGGAAGGTGCCGATCAGGCTCAGTGAGAAAGTCAGGATCGCCAGCAATATGGTCCAGCTGATCAAGGCGCCGCGCCGCTCCAGCGCGATGGAGGAATGCAAAAGCGCCGTGCCCATCAGCCAGGGCATCAGGGAAGCGTTCTCCACCGGATCCCAGAACCACCAGCCGCCCCAGCCCAAAGTGTAATAGGCCCAGATGCTGCCCATGGTGATGCCGGCGGTCAGACAGATCCAGGACGCCAGCACAAAGGGCCGGATCCAGCGCGCCCAGCCCGCATCCACCTGGCCTTCGATCAGGCCTGCCATGGCGAAGGAAAAAGCCGAGGAAAACCCGACATAGCCCAGATAGAGCATGGGGGGATGAAAAACGAGGCCCGGATCCTGCAGCAGCGGGTTCAACTCGGTTCCGTCGGCGGCAGCGGGAAACAGCCGCAGAAAGGGATTGGAGGTGAACAGCGAAAACCCCAGGAAAGCGGTGCCGATGATGCCCTGCACCCCCAGCACCCGCGCCTGCAAGGTTTCGCGCAGCCGCCCGCCGAACAGCGCCACCGCCCCGCCCTGCAGCGCCAGGATCAAGACCCACAACAGCATGGAGCCTTCATGGCTGCCCCAGGTGGCGGCGAACCGGTAAATCGCCGGCTGGGCGGCGTTGCTGTGCTGGGCCACCAGCGCGATGGAGAAATCCTTGCCCACAAAACCGGCGGCCAGGCTGGCAAAGGCCAGACCGACAAAAACCAGTTGCAGCAAGGCGGTGGTCCGGCCCAGCCCCATTAGCGCGGGGTCCCGCCGGGCAGCCCCCCAGAAAGGGGCCACTGACTGCACGGCCGCCAGCACAAATGCCAGCACCAGCGCCAATTGTCCGATTTCCGCCGCCATGGTCCCTTGCAATAGCCCGTCACACCCTGTCCGGCGACCCTAGCGTACCCCGCAGGGCTGTGAAATAATTAAATAATCCGGGCCTTTGACGGGCTTTGGATGGGGCGGGGATAGTCGTGTCGGAAGCTTTTCAGATCGCCATTATCGGCTCTGGGCCGGCGGGTATGAGCGCGGCCAACCGCGCTGCTGCGCGCGGGCTCAGCCATGTGCTGTTGGAAAAGACCGACCATCTCTCCGACACCATCTACCGCTACCAGAAGGGCAAGCATGTGATGGCGACGCCCGTCAGCCTCACCTTGCGCTCCGACTGCAGCTTCGATGCGGGCAAGCGCGAAGCCATTCTGGAAAACTGGAACAAGCAGACCGCCACCGCCAAGGCCAATGTCCGCTACAAGGCCGACGTCAAGTCGGTCACCGGCGCCCGGGGCGATTTCACCATCACCCTGACCAGCGGTGATGTGGTCAAGGCCGAAACCATCATCATGGCCATTGGCACGCAAGGAAATCCCAACCTAGTGCGCTGCGACGGCGCCAAGCTGCCACATGTCCAGTACCAGCTGGACGATCCGCGGGAATATTTCGACGAACATATCTTCGTGGTCGGCGGCGGCGATGCCGGTATCGAGAATGCCCGGGGCCTGGCCGAAGATCCCGAACAGGGCAACACAGTCACCCTTGTCAACCGCTCCAAGGATTTTTCCAAGGCCAAGGCGGCCAATGTCGAGCTGATGATGGAGGCGCAGAAGGCCGGGCGTCTCAGCATCCTGTCGGAGGCCAGCCCTGCCAAGATCGAGGAAGGCTGGATCACCATCGAGACGCCCGAGGGCGAAACCCGCCTGCCCTGCAACCGCGTCATCGCGCGCATGGGTTCGGCAGCGCCGCGCGGCTTTGTGGAATCGGTCGGCGCCACTCCCGACCCCGCCGACCTGGACGACAAGGGTCGCCCCAAACTGAAGGGCGGCATCCAGTTCACCAGTGAGGCGCGTGATGCCTTCCCCAAGCTCAGCCCGCAATTCGAGACCACCGTGCCCGGCGTCTATGCCATCGGCGCGCTGGCCGGCTATCCCCTGATCAAGCACTGCATGAACCAGGGCTATGACGTGGTGGAGTTCATCACCGGCAACACCGATCTCAAGCCCGCCGACGAACCCCTGCTGGAGGCGCGCCTCAAGGACGTGCCGGTCAAGAAGAGCGTGGCCGACTGGATCGAGTTCCTCCGCGATCATGTCGAGATTCTCAAGGGCCTGTCGCCGCTGCAGATGCGCGAATTCCTGCTGGACTGCGCCGTCAAGGTCTATGCGGAAAATGACGTGATCTTCGAACGCAACGCCATCGGCTCATCGCTGTTCGGCATCGCCGCCGGCTCGGTCAAGGTAGAGATCAATCCGCACGATCCGTCCATCACCATCCCGATCGGCCAGGGTTCGATCTTCGGCGAAGTGGGCCTGATCTCGGGGCGCCGCCGCGGCGCCACCATCCGCGCCGGCAAAGATTGCATCGTGGTGGAAATTCCCCGCACCGCGGCGCTCAAGCTGATGGGCTCCAACGAGGAAGCCAAGAAAACCGTCAACCGCATCACCACCGAACGCCACCTGCTGCAGATTTTCGGCTCCGGCCTGCAGGCCGCCGACATCGCCGAAATCCTCAAGACCGCCAAGGTGGAGGAAATCCGCCCCGGCCAGAGCGTGATCAAGGAAGGCCAGGATGCCGGCGATGAATTCCTGGCCCGCGCGCCCCGCGCCCGCATCGACCGCGAGCCCGCCAAGGGCGAGACCCAGGAAGCCTTTGCCGCGCGCGTCGCCGCGGAAAAAGCCGCCGAAGCCGAAAAACTGGCGGCGCTGCAGCCCGAGGCCGAAGCGCTACGTGAAGGCGGCATCTACGACATCTTCATTGTGCGCTCCGGCTCCATGACGGTGGAAAAAGCCATTGGCGGCAAGCAGGTGTTCCTCTCCTATATCCCGGCCGGCTCCTATTTCGGGGAAATGGCGCTGGTCGACCGGGGCAAGCGCACCGCCACGGTGCGCGCCACGGTGCGCTCCCAGGTGGTGCGGCTGAACGGGCGGCTGTTCCGCGAACTGCTGGAGCGCAACGAATTCCTGGTCAAGCAGGGCATCGGCGAGGCCACCGATGAGCTGTTGATCGACGAGACGCTGTGCATCGGCTGCGACAATTGCGAAAAGGCCTGCGCCGACAGTCATGACGGCTTGTCGCGGCTGAACCGCGAGGCGGGCAAGACCTATGCCCATCTGCATGTCCCCACCTCCTGCCGCCATTGCGAGCAGCCCCATTGCATGACCGACTGTCCGCCCAATGCCATCCGGCGCGGCGCGGACGGTGAAGTCTTCATCAGCGACGCCTGCATCGGTTGCGGCAACTGCCAGCGCAATTGTCCCTATGGCGTGATCCGCATGGATTCGGTGCCGCCCAAAAAACCGGGCCTGCTGCAATGGATGCTGTTCGGTGTCGGGCCCGGTCCCGGCGAGCCCGACAAGGATTGGCTGAAGAAGCATTACGATCCCAAGAAACCCAAAGTCGCCATCAAGTGCGACATGTGCGCCGGCAAAAGCGGCGGGCCGGCTTGTGTGCGCGCCTGTCCCACGGGCGCCGCCATCCGCGTGTCGCCGGAACAGTTCCTTGATGTCGTCAAGCAAGGCGGGCGTTAGACCTTGGCCCAGCAACGGCAAAGAGCAAAGGCTGCCGCCGCGCATGAGAGCTTCCTGCGTCATGCCCATTTTCGCTGGCTGAAGGCCGCGGTATTGGTCAGCCTGCTGGTGATCGCCGGTTTTACCGCCACCTTGATGACGGCGGACTTTCGCCTGCGCCATACCGGCTCAAGCTGGTTCGGCTATGCCAGCGGCACCTTGGGCGCCGGCCTGATCGTGTGGCTGGCCTTGCTGGGGATACGCAAGCGCGCCATGACCGATGATACCTGGTTGCTCAAGGCCTGGGTCTCGGCCCATGTCTATCTGGGCCTGTCGCTGATCGTGATCGCCACCTTGCATAGCGGCTTGCAGTTCGGCTGGAACATCCACACCCTGGCCTATGCGCTGATGATGCTGGTGATCCTGTCTGGCGTGTTCGGCATCACCGTCTATGCCAAAATTCCGCCCATCCTGTCCGACAATCGCGGCGAGACCACCCAAAAGCAGATGCTGGAAAAGATCCATGCCCTGGACGGCCGCCTGCTGACTGCGCCACCGCCAATGCCCAGCGCGCGCTGCTGGCTGCCCACACGCGAATGTCCGACGGACCGCAGGCCACCGCGCTGGACCAGGTGCCGACCTTGTTAGAAGAAAAGAGCGCCACCTTGGCCAAGGCGCGCCGTCACATTCGCCTGCGCAGCCTGCTGGAAGTCTGGCTGTTCATACATGTCCCCACCACCCTTGCGCTGATCGCTGCGCTTACCGCGCACATCTTCAGCGTCTTCTTCTTCTGGTGAGGCGATGAGCTTTATCCTGCGCCAGATCAGCAAGCGCGTCGGTGCCCCCGACATCGTGCGCGAAAAGCCCTTGGCCGCGGCCGAGCCGGTGATCGGACGCGGCAGCGATTGCGATATCCAGCTTACCGACCTCGCCGTCAGCCTGCGCCATGCCGTGCTCAAGCAAAGCGGCCCGGGCCGCGTGGTGGTAGAGGCTCTGGGCAACGAGAATTTCGAAGCCAATGGCAAATTCGTCCATAATGCCAGCCTGGCCCTGGCGGATTCGCCGGTGCTGGGCTTCGGCAGCCATGTGCTCACCTTGTCGGCCGGCGAAAACGGCGCGGTGCTGGTGCTGGCCACGGCGCGGGAAAATATCGCCGCCACCGCCGCCGGCGACGACCACAAGCGCGCCTTCTCGCTGAAATATGCGCTGTTCAGCCCGCGCCGGCTGGCCTGGATCACCGGCCTGTTGATCCTTCTGGCTTGCCTGGTCTTTCCCGTCGGCGTGTTCGTGCTGGACCTTCACCAGCATCGCATGATCCCGGCCGCTGCCCACCGCCAATGGTCCAGCGGCCCTTTGTCGCCGGGCCATCATTTTCTGGAAAAGAATTGCAAGGCCTGCCACCAGCAGGCCTTTGTCTCGGTGAAGGACAGCGCGTGCCTTTCCTGTCATCAGGCGGGATTGAACAGACTGGCCGCGGCGCAAATCGAATTGCGGACGCGCGAACTGGGAAGCGCCTTTCCCCCCGACCCCGCCGCCGAGCATGCCAGCCATGCCCGCCTGATGGCCGCCGCCCCGCCCGACCCCAATATGGCGCGGCGCATCAACACATGGATCGCCAATAACTTCTCTCATCCCAGCAATCGCTGCGCCAGTTGCCACACCGAGCATGTCGGCAACGGCAAGGCGATGGCCGGCGCTGGACATCCGCTCGTGACCCCGGACCAGATCAAGCGCAATGACTGCAAGGACTGCCATACCGGTATGGCGGCGCGCATGGCCGCAGCCGGTGCGCCCACCTTCCTGCGAGATGTGCCCGACTGGGGACGCCATCCCGATTTCCGTCCCGTCATCATCACCGGCTTTCAGGGTGGCAAGCCCGTGCTGGTGAAGACCGACCTGGCGATGAACCCAACCCAAAAAAACGGCCTGATCTTCGGCCATGACGTGCATTTGAGCGCCACGGGCGGCGTGGCGCGCCAGGGGGTGGAGCTGGGCAAGGCCGGCGGCTATGGCGGGCCGCTCACTTGCGCCAATTGCCACAAGCCGTCACCCGATGGCGGCTTCGGCAAGATCGACATGCCGAAGGATTGCGGCATCTGCCACTCGCTGGCCTTCGCGCGCAAAAACGGCGTGGATCAACAATTGAAGCATGGCCGGCCCAGCGAGGTCGTGGCCCAGTTGAAACTTTACTATGCCAACCAGCCCAATTTCTCAGCCGGGCCTGAGCTCTTTATCGGGCGCCCCGGCCTCGCGCGCGGCACGCCCCGCGCCGGCCGGCCGGCCGATTATGTTGCCGACAGTGTGCGCGCCGCCTTCGAGCGCGGCGGCACCTGCACCACCTGCCACACTTTCTTCAAGCCGCCCGCCGGCTCGCTTGAATACAGGATCCAGCCGGTGCGCCTGACCGCCCGCTACCTGCCCTGGGGCGACTTCAACCACAATGTGCCCGAGCATCATAAGGACGCCAGTGGCGCGGAAACCTGCAAGTCCTGCCACAAGGCTGAAAGCTCCAAGGTCTCCCAGGATGTGCTGCTGCCCAGGATCGCCGAATGCGGCACCTGCCACGGCAAGACCAAGGCTGCGACCCCGACCGCGGCAGGCGCCGATTGCGCCGAATGCCACGGATTCCACAATCCCGGATTGCCCGCCTCGCCCAGGGCCCGGCAATTGGCGCAGAACGCCTTGATCCGAACACACTAGTCTTGCGTATTCTGCTTGCTGCCTTTGTGCCCTTTTGCGGCGGCCGTGTATTATCAAGGGGTTAGGGAGTGCCGGCCTCCGGAGAAATGACTTAAGTGCTGACCATTGCGCAAATCACCGACCTGCACATCACCAACGGCAGCCAGCCTGTGGACCGGGCGCGCAACGCCGCCCGGCTGCGCACCGTGCTCAAATCCATCTATGCGATGAAGCCGCGGCCCTCCGCCATCCTGGCCACCGGCGACTTGGTGGATCTGGGTCAGGCCGACGAATATGAAGAGCTGAAGCAGATCCTCGCATCCTGCGAAATCCCTATCTATTACGGCATCGGCAATCACGATTCCCGGCCCGCCTTCCGCAAGGCCCTGCCCGCCACGCCGGTGGATGAGAACGGCTTTGTCCAATATGCCTTCATGCTGGGCGATCTCCGGGTGGTGATGTGCGACACGCTGGACGGCAAGGAGCATGGCGGCTTCTGCGAGAAGCGCGCCACCTGGCTGGCCAGGACCCTGGCCGAAGCGCCGGACACCCCCACCCTGCTGGCACTGCACCACCCGCCGATCGCCAGCGGCATCGTCTGGATGGACGAGGCGGCGGATGCCCCCTGGAAGGTGCGGCTGGCCAATGTCATTCGCGGCCAGAACCAGATCCGCGGCCTCGTTTGCGGCCATATGCACCGCGCCTTCAGCGGCATCTTTGCCGGTCACTTGGTGCAGGTATCGACCGCCACCTCTATCCAGCTGACGCTGGATCTCAGCCCGATCGACCTCAGGGTGCCCGATCATCGCGAGCTTCTGACCGAGCGCGCGCCCGGCTTCATGCTTTTGGTGTGGGATAAGGGCGAGCTTGTGATGCATGCCTGCCCGGCCGGCGATTTCCCGGCGGCGGTGACTTACGAAGTACCGTTCATCAACGATCAGGCCAAAACTGGCTGACCGTCAGTTGCGCGCCATTTTCTTGGGGTGGACGCTGACATCACGGCGCGGCGGACCGGACTTTTTGTTCCGGTCATCGGCCTGTACCGGAGCCCCGCGCTGGTCGGGCAATCCGACAAAGTCGGCTTTCACAAGTTCGTCGCTGACGCGGTATTGCTGGCCCTTCCAGTCCACAAAGAACTTTTCCATCTCGTCGCGGTGGAAGGGGCGCGAGCCCAGCCGCCCGAAGACAGCGATCTGGTTGCCGGTCTCGTCCACGGCGCGGTCGCGGTCCAGGCCCTTGGACAGAGCCAGCGCCGGCGTCGGCGTCTTCGCCCAGGCAATCACTTCCGGCTTGGGCGGCGGCGAGAAACCGTAGAAGTTGGGTTGGCTTTCCGGACTGGTGAGCTGCAGCACCTTCAAGCCGTTCCTGCCGTCAGCGACATAAGCGAACAGCGAAGCGTTGGTGGAGCCCACGATCACGTCCTGGCTATCGGCATTCTCGAACGGCTTGTTCCAATAGGCGCGCGGCTTCTCCGGATTCTTGACGTCGAGAATCACCAGCCCGTCCTTGCCGGCGGCGACATAGGCATAGGTGCGCGCCACATAGACGCGGCGGGCGTCATCCAACAGGAAACGGGCGCCATTGATCGCCTTCGGCTGGTCCATCCTGGTGACGTCCAGCACTTCGAGCCCGCGGGCATCGGTGACGAACAGGTAGCGGAACTGCAATGCTGAGGCGCGCATGTCGGGCAGTGCCACCTGCGCGGCCACTCTGGGCTTCATCGGATCGCCCAGGTCCACCACCACCAGCCCGCGCGGCGTGGCAATATAGGCGTAAGAGCCGCCCAGGGTGATATGGCGCGCGCCGTTCAGAACCCCGTCCGGATTCCAGGTGAGGGCGCGGCGGATGTTGTTGTTGCGCGGATTGCGGTCATTGAAGGTGTTGACGTCTACCAGGATCAGGCCTTCTTCGGCATCGGTGACAAAAGCGTAGTTGTAGATCGGGTGGAACGGCTGTTCCTCGTTGAATTTGCGCATCTCGGCCGTGTTGCGCTCAGGCGCGATGGATTGGCCGGTGGGGAGCGCCATGCATGTGGCGTTCTTTGACGGCACGCGCACCCGCTGGCCCAAGGGCGAGAAAGGCGCGGTGATCATCTTCTGGGAGATGTCCTTGTTGGCGATGCTGGCCACGTCCAGGACCTGGAAACCGCCCGCGCCTTGCGCGGTATAGAGATATTCACCGCGCAGTTGCAGGCAGCGCACCGCATCGGGCGTGGAATGGGTGACATTGAAAATGTCTTCGACATTGGTGTCGCCCTTGCCGAAGATGTCGCCGCGCCGCCAATCCACCAGCTCGCGCTTGTTGCGCTCGACATGGGCCTTGTAATAGTCGGGATAGGCGTATTTCTGCAAATAAGAGCCGAACACCGCCTGGGGTTCGTTCCATTCGGTGACGCGCACTGCCTCGATACCGCCTTCCAGGCCGGTCCAGGCATTCATGCCGACAAAGTTGACGAAGTTTGTGCCCAGCAGCAGCAGCTGCGCCATAATCGCATTATTGTCATTGGCGGCCGAGACATGGCAATCGCTGCAGGTCTTGGTCTCGGTGGTGCGCACGGTGTGCGGGAAGTGCGGCGCAAAGGCCTGGCTGGAGAAACCCGATGCCGAGATCGGCGGCTGCTGCACATAGATCCGGTCGCGGTTGAGATTGGTGGAACTGAGGATCAGCGCCGAGCTTGAGCGCACCGGCGCGATCTCGTTGCCCTTGATGGTGGAGTGGACGCCCAGCTGGAACATGTCGTCACGCGCCACTTGCGGATTGTAGGTGGCGTAGTTGCGGGCGGTCTGGCCATCATACTTGTGGCTGTCGGTCTTCCAGTTGGCCTCGATCGGCAAATGGCAGCCGCCGCAGGATGTGGTCCAGGAGGTGTGGCAAGTAAAGCAGGCCATCTCGCTGTCCTTGTGCGCCAGGTTGGCCTGCTGCACCCCCGGGCCCCATTGCATCTGCTTGCCGTTGTCGCTGGTGCGGGCCATCAGCTTGGCGCGGGCTTCCTTCTCGTTATAGTTGGGACTCAACGGATCAACCGTGTCCTTGACCAGGGACACTTTCCACTTCAGCGACGGATCCAGCGATGAGGTCTGGAGCAGCACGCGGCGCCCGCCATCTTCGGACCATTCGAAGCGGCGGCTGCCGTCCTGATTGCGCAATTGCGAGAGGTCGGTGCCGCCAGGCGGCGCGGCGGGTCCGGAGGTCTTCAGGGTCGGAAAAGCCGATACTGTACCATGGCAGTCCTTGCAGCCGATTTCGACTGCATTGGCGACTTCGCCCATGATCAGTCCGCTGCCATGGCTGTCCTGGGCGAAATGGCAATCCGAACACTGCATGCCTTTTTCGGCATGGATATCCATCATGTGCACCGCCTTGCCGGGATTGACGCCCACCGGCGCGAACTTGCCCACGCCCTTCCTGCGCCACTTCTCCGGATCGTCGTTGGCCACCACCTTGCCGTCCTTGTCCAGCAGGTTGCCGTCGCGGTCGCGCTTGAAGATGGCGCGGAAGTTCCAGCCATGGCCGTGGTAATCGGCGAACTGGGTGTCCTTCAGCTTGTCGTTCAGATCATAGACACTGCGCAGGAAATCCACGTCCGCCCATTTGCCGCGCGGGGCGGCGCCTTCCGGGTTGCGGTCCAGGACTTTGCGCATCTCTTCGGAGGTGGGATATTTCTGCTCCTTGGGCCACATGGACGGCGCGTCGGATTCATAGTCCCACATGGTGTAGCCAAGATAGGTGTTCAGGAACATGTTGGGCTGGTGCATGTGGCAATTCATGCACTGGGCGGTCGGAATGGCGCGGGTGAACTGGTGCTTGATGGGATGGCCCGATTCGTCCTTGTTGATGGTGGGATCCACGGTCTGGCTTTTGCCGTCCCGGCCATGCTGGGCATAGACCGAGCTTTCGCGCGGCTCGCGGCTGTTGGCGTAAATCACATGGCAGCCGGCGCAGCCTGACTGGCGATAATCGCCCGGCTGGTCATTGGTGCCCATGAACCACATAAAGGGATCGTTAAGGCGGGTCTTGTGGATATTGAGGATGGGAATGGCGACGCGCAGCCCGGTGCCGGGGCCGCGGTTGGATTGCTTGATGTCGGGGCGGCCCGGCTCTTCCAGCCGCTGGATGGAGCCGGTGGAATCGGGCAGGCCGATTTCGGGAAATTCCGTGCCGATGTTGCGGCCGCCGCGCTCGAAGACGCGGAAAATGTCGCCGGGCGGCACCACCTGCCAGGTCGGCAGCGGGATCAGCGCCGTCAAGGCGCCGCGTTTCTTCTGCTCTTCGGTGATGGTGCCGGGCGGCGCACCGGGCGACACCACCTTGGCCGGCTCACCGGTGCGGGTATAGGCCTCGCCGATCCCCACGCCCTTCAGCGACGGGTCGAGCACATTGTCGAAAGCCCCCTTCAAGGGCACGATGCCGTTATTATAGGAAGCGCCCTCATAGAACATGGCGCCGGTCGCCATCAGTGAGCGTTCCGCCGCGGTGATCTGGTCCATGTGACAGGCGCCGCAGGATTCGCGCGCCACCCGGTAATCCGAGGGATTGACGAAGCGCACATATTCGGGCGCCTCGCGGTTCAACAGGGTGTAGCTTTCCTTGGGGTTGGCGGAGCTGGGATAGTGCCAATTCTGCGGATAGCGCGGCAGCACATGGGCCTTGTCGCGGAGGCTGGCATATTGCGGATCGGTCTTGGCCAATCCGGCGGCCGCTTTCACTGTGGCGTCGCCGCCATGGCAGTCGGCGCAGCCCAGCAGCACCGCCTGATTGTCATGCATGGACGGCGCATCCGATGCGCTGTGGCAGGAAATGCAGCCGGCGCTCTTGGCATCGGCTTCGGCCTGGCTCTGACCGCGCGGCGCGTCCGGCGTCCTGGCGTAAGTGCGTTCGACCGCGACATCTTCATCGCCGGCCAGCAGACGCGTCGTGGCAGCGCCCGCCAGCAGGGCCAGAGCCGCCAGCAACAGTGCCTTCTTGTGCCAGCCCGCCGTCATGCGCCCTAGAAAGTGAGAATTGCGTTGAACAGCATTGAATAATATTGGCCGTCATGGCTGGAGTTGGTGAACAGGTCACCAAAGCCCGGCCCCGGCGACAGCACCGCGCCCGAGGCCCGGAACACGATGTTCTGGTTCAGCCAGGGACGATAGGTCAGCGCCAGCGACGTATCCCAGCCCAGATCCTGGGAGATGGTGCCTTCCTGGCGCAGCGTCTGCACCAGGGTCGTGTCGGCAAACCACAGGTGATTGACGTTGGCGGCCACCCGCAATTCGGGCAGCACGTCGAAGTCCACGCCCCCGCCGAGCAGGATGGTGCCGGGATTGTTGAAGTTGGACTGGCCCTCTTCCTTGGACGAGCGCAAATCATTGAGCACGCCGTTGCGGCTGTTGAGGAAGATGGCGCGGCCGCCGCCGGCGAACGGGACCGACTGGCGGATCCAGTAGCTGGTGTCGGAGCCGGCAAATTGCGGGTTTTCGAAGATGGCGTCGAAGCCGCCTTCATGATCGTCATAGGGATTGTCGTCGCCCGAGGCATAGAGCCCCGACAGCCGCACCCGGATCCAGTCAAAATCCATCGACGGTTCGACGGCGAAGAAGTAGCCGGAAATATCCGCGGGACGGCTGGTGAAGAGATTGTTGCGGTCCTCGCCCAGCACACCATAGCCGGTGACGGTCAGGTTGATGTCGCCCCAATGGCCATCGCCGGAATAGCCTAGATAGACGGCGTCATAGTCGCGCGGACGGATGTCGCCGAGCAGCGCCGGACGCGAGGGAAAACCGTTAAAGTCGGTGTGAATGTTATCGGCTTCACGGTTCATGTTGTAGACTGCGGTCAGCTCGGAGGTGAAACCGGGCACCGGCAAATCCTGGGCATAGACATTC
>JAEKMB010000111.1 GCA_019508105.1 Alphaproteobacteria bacterium | reverse complement strand
TCGTTTCCCGCGCCGCCTTGCCCGAAACCGGCGAAGAGGAATTCTACCACGCCGACCTGATCGGGCTGGAAGCGCGCGACGGTGAAGGTCGGGTGATCGGCAAGGTGGTTGGGGTACACAATTTCGGCGCCAGCGATGTGATCGAGCTGGTGCGGGATGACGGAGACAGTGTGCACCTGGCTTTCACCCGCGAGACTGTGCCGGTGATCAAGATCGCCGAAGGCTACATTATCGTCGCCGTACCTGAGGACGATGAAGATAACGACCATGTCGAGTAACTGGTCCGCAACCGTCCTCACGCTTTTTCCGGAGATGTTTCCCGGGCCGCTGGGCATCTCGCTCTTGGGTAAGGCGCTGCAGCAGAATCTTTGGCAACTGGACGTACGCGATATCCGCGACCATGGCCTGGGCAAGCACCGCACCGTGGACGACAGCCCGGCCGGCGGCGGGCCCGGCATGGTGATGCGCGCCGATGTCGCCGCCGCCGCCATCGATGCGGTGGAGCGCAAGGACCGTCCCCTGATCTATCTGTCGCCGCGCGGGGCGCCGCTCACCCAAACCCGGGTGCGCGCTCTGGCATCGGGGCCCGGCGCGGTGCTGCTGTGCGGCCGCTTCGAAGGCTTGGACCAGCGGGTGATCGAAGCGAGGGGGCTCGAGGAAGTCAGCCTGGGCGACTTTGTCCTGGCCGGCGGCGAGATCGCCGCCATGGCCCTGATCGAGGCGGCCGTGCGGCTGCTCCCCGGGGTGCTGGGGGACCCGGCTTCGACCCAGGACGAAAGCTTTGCCGCCGGTCTTCTGGAATACCCCCATTACACCCGTCCCCAATTGTTCGAGGAGCGGCCCATTCCGGAGGTATTAAGCGGCGGGAATCATTCGGAAATCGCCAAATTCCGCACCGCCCGGGCCGAAGAGCTGACCAAGGAGCGCCGCCCCGACCTCTGGACCCTCTATGAAAAGACCAGACGCTAGGCTATATGCCCCGGCTCAATTGCCGCTTTTTGCCACGGAAAGACGAAGAAAATGAACCTTTTGCAGACCCTGGAAGCCGAGCAGATGAGCGCCCTGCGCGCCAAGGCGCTGCCGGACTTTCGTCCCGGCGACACGCTGAAGGTCAACGTCAAGGTGGTGGACGTCACCTATGACGAAAAAGCCAAACAGAACAAGACCCGCGAACGCATCCAGGCCTTTGAAGGCGTCTGCATCGCCCGCCAGGGCGCCGGCATCAACGAGGCCTTCACGGTGCGCAAGCTGTCCTATGGCGAGGGCGTGGAACGCGTCTTCCCGATCTATTCGCCGCTGGTCGACTCGGTGGTGGTGGTGCGCAAGGGCAAGGTGCGCCGCGCCAAGCTCTATTACCTGCGCGGCCGCACCGGCAAATCCGCCCGCATCAGCGAGCGCACCGAGAATGCCGGTCCCGACGCCGCCTAAGTCCCCACAGCCTTGTGAAATCGGGCCGCACCGGACATTCGCCGCGGCCCGATTGCTTTTTCAGGCCATAAAAGCCCGGTTTTTCGGGCTTTTCCGGTGCATAACCGCAAAAAGCCCGAATTCCTTGCGCTTTTTTGACCCCCTCCCCCTTTCTCTTGCGAGAAATGCCGTAAAATCGGGCTCATCGTTGATTCGTTATAGAGGGAGCAATCCATGGCAACTGCCGCCGCCGCGAAAGCAAAAGTCGAAACCGTTTCCACCCGTCAGCTGGCCGCTCAACTGGCCGAAAAGAATGAGCTCTCCCAGAAGAGCGCCAATGCCATCATAGAAGACACCATTGCGCTGATCACCAAGCACCTGAAGAAGGGCGCTCGCATCCGTCTCAATGGTCTGGGCATTCTCGTCGTGCGCAAGCGCGGTCCGCGCATGGGCCGCAATCCCGCCACCGGCGAAGCGATCAAGATCAAGGCATCCAAGAAGGTCGCGTTCCGCGCCTCCAAGGAACTGAAGGAAGCGATCTAAACTCGCTTTCATCTTTGAAGACAAAGAAAGGCCGGATGTTCGCATCCGGCCTTTTCTTTTTTGCTAGGCTGTTGCCATGCGGATCATCGCCTTGTGTTTTTGTCTGGCCGCCGCGCCCGCCTTCGCCCAGGGCATGGGCAGCATGGACATGGGGAACATGTCTCATGACATGGCCGGCATGGACATGAGCAATCATGCCACGGCGATGCATGGTTTGCTGGGTGGCTATGGCATGAGCCGCGAAGCTTCGGGTACAAGCTGGCAGCCCGAGGCGGCGCCGCATGACGCTATTCACCTGATGGCCGATGATTGGATGGTGATGTTGCATGGCCGGATCAACGGCATCGCCGACTGGCAGAGCGGGCCGCGCGGCGGTGACCAGATTTTTTCCAGCAGCATGGCGATGGCAATGGCGACCAGGGATCTCGCCAATGGCGACACGCTGGGCTTGAAAGCGATGCTGAGCGGTGACGCCTTGATGGGGCGGCGCGGCTATCCGCTGCTGCTGGCCAGCGGCGAAACCGCCGACGACACCACGCATCTGGTGGACCGCCAGCATCCCCATGATCTATTGATGGAGCTGGCCGCCAGCTACAGCCATAAGCTGTCGGATACCGACAGCCTGTTTTTCTATGGCGGCTATCCGGGCGAGCCGGCGCTGGGACCATCGGCCTATATGCACCGGGTCTCGGCCGCCGATAATGTCATGACTCCCATATCTCATCACTGGCTGGATTCCAGCCATGTCAGTTTTGGCGTGCTGACCGCGGGCTTCGTCCATCAGGATTGGAAAGTGGAAGTATCGCGCTTCACCGGACGCGAGCCCGACCAGTTCCGGTTTGACTTCGACCGCGCGCGCTTTGATTCCACCGCGGTGCGGCTGTCCTGGAATCCCGATGCGCATTGGTCATTGCAGGTCTCCAACGGCTGGCTGAAAAGCCCCGAACAGCTCGACCCCAGCATCAACGAACAGCGGCTGACCGCCAGCACCACCTGGTTCAATAGTTTCGACTGGGGCAGCATCGCCGCGACCCTGGCATTTGGCCGCAAACAACTTTCCAGCGGCCTCAGCGAGAATGCCGGCCTCGCCGAAATGGAATACAAGCCCGCCCCGGCCTGGACCTTGTTTGCCCGCGCCGAAACCATTGAAAGCACCGAACTGGTGCCGCCGGCGGGCCTGCTGCGCGGCGCCGGCGAATTCAGCCTGGGCGGGGTCCATGACTGGCCCATCGCCGATCATTGGAAGATCGGCCTTGGTGGCCTCTATGCCTTTGATTTTGCGCCGTCCTCCACCCGGGCCTCCTATGGCGCCGATCCGCATGGCGCGATGGGCTTTGCCCGGCTGGTTGCCGAATAGCGCAGCGGGCCATCGTGCCGCCTTGCCCATAAGCCCCGGGGCGGGCTAGGTAGCGCGGCAAAAGGATTTGGGGATTTCCACATGGCGCGCAAGAAAATCGCTCTTATCGGCGGCGGACAGATCGGCGGCACCCTGGCCCATCTGGCGGCCCTCAAGGAGCTTGGCGATGTGGTGATCTTCGACATCGCCGAAGGCCTGCCCCAGGGCAAGGCGCTGGATCTCTCCCAGTCCGGGCCGGTGGATGGTTTCAATGCCAAGCTCTCGGGCACCAACTCCTATTCCGACATCAAGGATGCCGATGTGGTGATCGTCACCGCCGGCGTGCCGCGCAAGCCCGGCATGAGCCGCGACGATCTTCTGGGCATCAACCTCAAGGTGATGGCGGCGGTGGGCGAGGGCATCAAGGCCAATTGCCCGGGCGCCTTCGTGATCTGCATCACCAATCCCCTGGATGCCATGGTGTGGGCGCTGCAGAAATTCTCCGGCGTGCCGCATGAAAAGATCGTGGGCATGGCCGGCGTGCTGGACTCGGCGCGCTTCCGCCACTTCCTGGCCGAGGAAATGGGCGTGTCGGTGGAAGATGTTTCCGCTTTTGTGCTGGGCGGCCATGGCGACACCATGGTCCCGATGCCGCGCTTCTCCACCGTGGCGGGCATCGCCCTGCCGGAGCTGGTCAGGATGGGGTGGATCAGCCAGGACAGGCTGGACCAGATCGTCACCCGCACCGCCAATGGCGGCGCCGAAATCGTCGGCTTGCTCAAGACCGGCTCGGCCTATTACGCACCCGCCACCAGCGCCATCCAGATGGC
Source organism: Alphaproteobacteria bacterium (assembly GCA_019508105.1). Taxonomy (GTDB): domain Bacteria; phylum Pseudomonadota; class Alphaproteobacteria; order Micropepsales; family Micropepsaceae; genus Rhizomicrobium. The sequence goes on along the minus strand of JAEKMB010000111.1, from coordinate 4,287 downwards.
GGAAAGCTATCTCAAGGACCAGAAACGCGTGCTGCCCTGTGCCGTCCATGTCAATGGCGCCTATGGCATCAAGGATCTCTATGTCGGCCTGCCGGTGGTGATCGGCGAAAAAGGCGTGGAGAAGATCGTGGAGCTGAACCTGACGGCGGAAGAAAAAGCCGGACTGGAAAAGTCCGCCGGCGCCGTGCGCGGGCTGATCGAGGCTTGCCGCAAGCTGGAACCGAAGCTGGGTTAAGCCCGCCCGTCTGACATTCCAAATCTCTCCTATCGAGAGCCGAACCCCCAAGTGCTGCGCCTGCAGAATTCCGTATCGCTGCTGGCCGCGAAATAATTGCTTCGCCCCCTTCGCATCGCAAGCGCGTTCATACGCTGGCGCTATGAACCGGCCACCTCCCCACCTGCGCGCTGACGCACGCGCAGGGGGTGAGCAGGGCGCCCAGCTCTGCGAACGACCTGTGTTATTTGCGAAACCTGCACCCCGTGTTAAGCCACAGCGGTTCATGAGCGACACCACCCTATACCGCGACCGCGACCTCTATTCTTTTGTCGGGTCGCGCTTCATCTCCAGCCTTGCGATCCAGGTCCAGTCCGTTGCCATCGGCTGGCAGGTCTATGACATGGAACGCACGCCCCTGGCGCTGGGCCTGGTGGGGCTGTGCCAGTTCGCGCCCATGTTCCTGCTCACCCTGCCGGCGGGCGACATCACCGACCGCTTCAACCAGCGGCGGGTCTACAGCCTGTCGGCCGGGGTCCAGGCGGTCTGCAGCGCGCTGTTTCTGCTCCTCAGTCTCTACCGGCCGCACAGCGCCTGGATGTTCTATGCCGTGCTGGTGCTGTTCGGGGCGGCGCGCGGCTTCACCGGTCCTTCCGGCTCCTCGCTGCTGCCCTTCCTGGTGCCGCCTAAGCGACTCCCCAAGTCGATGGCCTTCAGTTCGTCCTTCTTCACTGCGGCCACCATTTCAGGCCCGGCGCTGGGCGGCTTTCTTTATGCCCTGGGACCGGTGCCGGTTTATTCGCTCTGCATTGCCGGCTTTGTCGGCGCGGCGCTGATTGTCACCCAACTAGGCGGACGGCGCTTCACGCCCGCTGCGACCGAGGCGAGCCGCGCCGAACGGGTGGCCGAAGGGGTGCGCTTTGTGCGCTCGCGCCCCGTGGTGCTGGGCGCCATTTCGCTGGATCTGTTTGCCGTGCTGTTGGGCGGGGCCACCGCGCTGCTCCCCGTCTACGCCCGCGACATTCTGCATGTCGGACCGCTGGGCCTGGGCTTCCTGCGCAGTGCTCCGGCCGCGGGGGCTTTTTCCATGGCATTCTTTCTCACCCACTGGCCGATCAAAACCCGGGTCGGAACCAAGATGTTCGCCGCCGTAGCGGTGTTCGGCCTGGCCACCATCGCGTTCGGCCTCTCGGTATGGTTTCCGCTTTCGCTGCTGGCGTTGTTCGTGCTGGGTGCATCCGACATGGTCAGCGTGAATATCCGTTCCTCGCTGATCCAGCTTTCCACCCCCGATAGCATGCGCGGCCGCGTCTCCAGCGTTTCCATGCTGTTCATCGGCGCGTCCAACGAGCTGGGAGAATTTGAATCGGGCACCACCGCGGCCCTGATGGGCACGGTGCCCGCAGTGGTGGCGGGCGGCATCGGCACTTTGCTGGTGGTGGGACTGTGGATGAAGCTGTTCCCGCCGCTCAGCGGCGTGAACAAATTCACCGATGTGGCAATTCCGGCTTAGGCCTTGACGAAGACATCGACGCGGTCGGCAGGACCGGTATCGTCCACCCCGCCCATGGCCCGCACATCGATGCGGTCCGGCGCAACCCCGTCATCGATCAGCACCTGGCGGATGGCCAGGGCGCGCTTGAGCGACAGCCGCCGCGCGTCGGAGCCCTTGTCGCCCTTGGCGCCGCCAAAGGCTTGCAACTCGACCCGCGCATTGGGCCCGCTCATGGCGGCATTGAGGTCGTTGGCCAGGAACTTGATCGCGCCCAGCGCTGCCTTGGCCGGATCTGGCGCGTCCTTGGCGAACAGGATGACGCTGCGCTTGGTCAGGCTTTCATTGCCGGTGGTGGGACCAGCCGGGGCAGTCTTTTGGGGACGTGGCGGCGGCGCGGCGCTGCCAAACACATTGCTGAGGTCGGGAGCGCCGCCGAACGGATTGACATTGGGGGTTGGTGCCGGCGGGGCGGCGCTGCGCACAGGCGCGGGCTCGGCCCTGGCGACGCGCGCGGGCTTGGGTTCACGCGGGGGCTTGGGCGCCGCGGCGCGGGCGACCATGCGGCGGCGTGGGCCGGGCATATGGAGCTGGATGGCGCCGCCCCGTTCGCCGGGATAAAGCAGCGGCGGTACGTTGCGGGAATATTGCCCACCCGGATATAGCAGGGTGCCGCCGCCGGGACGCGCCGCCATGGGATTGACCCGCACTTCCAGCCCGGAATCGACGCCTTGGGCCAGACTGACGCCGGTGGCCGCCAGCCAAAGACCGGCCGCAACAGCGAGTGTTGGGGTAAGACGCATGAAACTGACAGCTCGAAAAAGGGCCCAAAACGCAGCCTAGCGTTAATCTAACACTTTGCAACCATTACCGAAATGCCTCACATTTCCGGCCCTTAAGGGAGAGCCTGATGAAGACCCGCGCCGCTATCGCTTATCAAGCCGGAAAACCCCTGGTGATCGAAACGGTGGAACTGGAAGGGCCCAAGGCGGGCGAGGTTCTGGTGGAGATCAAGGCGACGGGCGTCTGCCACACCGACGAATTCACCCGCTCGGGCGCCGATCCGGAAGGATTGTTTCCTGTCATTCTGGGTCATGAAGGCGCCGGTGTTGTGATGGATGTGGGGCCCGGCGTGACCAGCCTGAAAAAAGGCGATCACGTCATTCCGCTCTACACGCCCGAATGCCGCCAGTGCAAAAGCTGCACCTCGCACAAGACCAATCTCTGCACTTCCATCCGCGCCACGCAGGGCCAGGGCGTGATGCCGGACGGCACCAGCCGCTTCTCAATCGGCGGCAAGAAGATTCATCACTATATGGGCTGCTCGACCTTTGCCAATCATACCGTGCTGCCGGAGATCGCGCTGGCCAAAATCCGGTCCGACGCGCCTTTCGACAAGGTCTGCTATATCGGCTGCGGTGTGACGACGGGCATCGGGGCGGTGATCAAGACCGCCAAGGTGGAGCCCGGCGCCAATGTGGTGGTGTTCGGGCTGGGCGGCATCGGGCTCAATGTGATCCAGGGGGCACGCATGGCGGGCGCCAACATGATCGTGGGCGTGGACATCAATCCGGCGCGTGAAACATTGGCGCGCCAATTCGGCATGACCCATTTTGTGAATCCCAAAGAGGTGAAGGGCGATCTCGTCCCCCATCTGGTCGAACTGACCAAGGGCGGCGCCGATTACAGCTTTGAATGCGTCGGCAATGTGGAGCTGATGCGCCAGGCACTGGAATGCACCCATCGCGGCTGGGGAGAAAGCATCATTATCGGCGTGGCGGGTGCGGGCCAGGAGATCAAGACCCGGCCGTTCCAGCTGGTGACCGGCCGGGTGTGGAAGGGGACCGCCTTTGGCGGGGTGCGCGGCCGCACCCAGGTGCCGGAGATTGTGGACTGGTACATGGACGGCAAGATCAGCATCGATCCCCTGATCACCCACAAGCTGCCTTTGGAGCGCATCAACGAGGCCTTCGATCTGATGCATTCCGGCGAGTCGATCCGGACGGTGATATCCCTGGTGCCGCCGCCGGCCCCGCCCGGTGTGGACGTGCCGGACTGGGCGTTGCCCGGCTCAGCCAATCACAAGCAGGTGCCGCCGCCAGCGGATTTCCACCGCGCCTCTGTTCCAGCCGGCGGCGCCATCGGCCAGTTCGAAGCCCAGACCGATATTGGCGGCCCGCTGGCGCCGGGCAGCGCCAGCTATGCCGCCGGCACCTACACCATCAATTCGGCCGGCTATAACATCTGGTACCAGCGCGACGAATTTCATTATCTCTGGAAAAAACTGTCGGGCGATGTTTCGTTGGCGGGTACGGTGGCCTGGCCCAATCTGGACGACTTCCACGACCGCAAGGTGGCTTTGGTCATCCGCGACAGCCTGGACGATGACAGCCGCCAGATCATGGCCGCCCAGCATGGCAATGGCATGGTGCATATCGCCTGGCGGGCGGAGAAGACCGGGCCCATGACCGACATTGAATACCGCTCCATGCGCCAGCCTCGCACCGGCACGGCGGAGCAGGGGCCGCAGACCTTTCATCCCACGCGCTTTGGCATCGAGAAGAAGGGCGATGCGTTCCAG
>JAEKMB010000005.1:1516-3730 GCA_019508105.1 Alphaproteobacteria bacterium | reverse complement strand
GTGGACCGCATCCGGGCCGGATCGCCGCGGAACTTTCCCTGAAACTCGGTGCTGCCCTCAAAATGGGAATTGTCCCGCCAGGTGATCTGGCCGCGCGCCACGCCCTCGACCGGGCCGTGACAGATATTTTCCGTGACCATCACGCCGCGGCGCATGCTGACGGTGCGGGCGGAACAGTCCAGTTCGCGGCTGTTGAGATGCAGCGGCTGGCGGCCATCGGCCTCGTAAGGGGTCATGCAGATGTGATGGATAAATGGCTGGCCGTTGAGCGGCGGCTTCAGCCCCTGCTGGCGGGCCAGCGCCACCAGCGCCGGCGGCACCTTGTCCATGCCGAACTGCCAGATGGTGGTGACGGACCATAGCCCCGCCTTGCCGGCGGCATGGGCCTGAGGGATCAGCAACAGGAGGGCGAAAACCGAATACAGGATGCGGTGCATCAACATCTCCCAAGCGCGCGAAATCTCGCACGGACCGACGGGCTTGCAAAGCTGCTGGTCTGGCCTCAATTTTGATCATGACCAGACCCAAGGCCCTGATCACAGGCGCTTCCAGCGGCATCGGCAAAGTCTATGCCCAGCGGCTGGCAGGGCGCGGCTATGACCTGGTGCTGGTGGCGCGCGATCACGCAAGGCTGGAGGCGCTGGCGGAAGAATTGCGTCGGGCCGGGGCCGGCGCCGAGGTGCTTGTGGCTGATCTGACACAAAGCGGTGACGTGGCGCGGGTCGAGCAAAAGCTTGAAGGCGATCCTGCGATCACGTTCTTTCTCAACAATGCCGGCATCGCCACGGTGGAACGGCATCTAAAGACGTCCGTCGCGACCATTGAGACCTTGATCGCCCTCAACATCACTGCCGCCACCCGGCTGGCGCTGGCGGCGGGGCGCGCCTTTGTCGCCAGGAAGCGCGGCACCATCGTCAACATGTCCAGCATCACGGCGCTCAATCCCGAACGTTTCAATGCCGTCTATAGCGGCTCCAAGGCCTATCTGCTGGCGCTGTCCCAGGCGCTGGCCCGCGAGCTGACCGAAAACGGCGTCACCATCCAGACCGTCTTGCCCGGCGCCACCCGTACCGAGATCTGGGAACGCGCCGGCACCGACGTGGACAAGCTGCCGCCGGAACGGGTGATGGATGTCGAGGAGATGGTGGACGCCGCGCTCAAGGGCCTGGACATGGGCGAGCGCATCACCATCCCCTCCCTGCCCGATATCCAGGACCTGGCGGAGGCGGAAGCGGCGCGACTGAAGCTGTCGCCCAACCTGTCCCGCAATCATCCGGCGGCGCGCTACCGCTAGAAGGCGCCGTGCAGGCGCAGGCCCAGCACCGAGATGGGACCGCGATCGGCATTATAGGCAGGGTTCGCGATCAACTGGTAATCCAGCGCCATGTTGATGCCCTTGATGATCTCAGCGTCATAATAGGCTTCCACCACCTCTTCATCGCGATAGCGGGTCAGGCGGCCATCGCCGATCAAAAGACCCAAGCCCCCGGCCGCCAGATAGGACCGTGCCGCGCGCGATATCGCGCTGGTTTCAAACGCCACCCCGACTGTGTCGTCGCCGCGCGCCCAGGCCCGGCCCTTGAGCGAAAAGCCGGTGGAGATGCTTCTGTGCATGTCGGTGAACTCATACGTCTCCTGGCTGCCGTCATTGAGGCTGGCGCGCAGGAAAAAGCCCAGATCATCGGTAATGCCCTGCTCCAGGTTGAGCGAGCCGCCGGGACGGGAACGATAGCGGCGCACCAAGGACGTATCGGGGCGCAAGAGGTTCAAAGCCGCCAGTGCCACGGCATCCTTGTAGGCGCCCATACGGCCGCGATTGACGAAACCCAGCAGCTTGATCTTGCCGTCGCGATCCCATAGCGCAACGCGCCGCTCGATCTCGGCCACCAGCTCGAACTGACCGAAGCCGGTTTCCAGCTGCGTGGTGTTGGGCACCCGCGACAGGTCGAACAGCCCACCGCGCAAAGTCCAGGCGTCAAAGCTCCATTCCGCCGCCAGGCCGTAGCTATAGCCCCAGGCGTCGGCGGCATAGTCGAAGGCTCCGGCATCCACCACGGCCCAGTTGAGAAAGTCGCCCCGCGCGTCATGCGCATAGCTGTTGGTGTCAAAGAGGTCGGTGACGGAGAATTTGCCGCCGGTCAGGACCAGATTGTCGGAGCTTCGCGTGCCGCCCAACTGATTTGCGGCGCCCGCCAGTTCCTGATCCTCGCCCCC
>JAEKMB010000005.1:0-1454 GCA_019508105.1 Alphaproteobacteria bacterium | reverse complement strand
GTCCATCTCCATGTCGGCCCAGGCCTCGGCGCCCGCCCAGGGCCGCACGCCCAGATAGAGGGTGGCGTCCAAGGTCTCGCGGCCTTGCGCGCCACCGAACATGCTGGATGGACCGGAATAAGGCGCGCGGAAGGCGGGATGGAATTGCTCGACGAAAGTAGCCTGGCCATGCATGGCCCAATCTTCGTCGTCCGCGGCAAGGGCCGTGCCGGGTATCAAAAGACATAGAACAAGAATTCCCAGCCGCACGCACGCTTCCGTCAGAATGATTCCATAACGCGCAACTTAGGAAGAAAGCCCCGGCGGCGAAATATCAACGGGATTTGTGACGTCAGGCCGCGCAGCGGCGGTATCAAAACACAGACCAGCCGGTCAGCGCCGACAGCCGCTCCAGCGCCATGGAGCCCACCAGCGAATTGCCTTGGGCATTGAGGCCCGGCGACCAGACGCAGATCGAGGCCCGGCGCGGCGCGATGGCCAGGATACCGCCGCCCACCCCGCTCTTGCCCGGCAGGCCGACGCGGCAGGCAAAATCGCCGGAGGCGTCATAATGGCCGCAGGTCATCATGATGGCGTTGATGCGCTTGGCGCGGAACGGGGTGGTGACGCGGGCATGGTTCAAGGGATCATGCCCGGCATTGGCCAGAAACAGGCCCGCTCGGGCGAGCTGGCGGCAATTCATGCGGATGGCGCACTGGTTGAAATAGACTTGCAGCACATCCTGGACCTTGCTGCGCAGATTGTCGTTGGCGCGCAGGAAATTGGCCAGGCTGGTATTGCGGAAACCGGTCTGGGCTTCGGATTCCGCCACCTCCTCGTCGATCACGATGGCGGGATCGTCGGCCAGGCGCTGCATGAAGCCCAGGATATCGGCGATGGTGGCATCCACCTTGCCGCCGTCCAGCAGGGCGTCGGTGATCACCACCGCGCCGGCATTGATCAGGGGATTGCGGGGAATGCCTTTCTCGGCTTCCAGTTGCACGATGGAATTGAAGCGCGAGCCGGACGGTTCGCGCCCCACCCGCTGCCACAGATTGGCGCCCAGCTTGTTCAGCGCCAGGGTCAGGGTGAAAACCTTGGAAATACTCTGGATGGAAAAGGGCAGATGCACCCCGCCGGCCGCGGCGGTGCGCCCGTCGCAGGTGGCGATGGCGATGGCGAAATTCCTGGGGTCCACCCGGGCCAGGGCGGGAATATAATCGGCGACCTTGCCCCGGCCCAGATGCGATTCCATGTCCTGGCGCACGGTGGCGACAATGTCGTCGAGATAATCCGTGCTTTCCATTGGCAGCCCCGTCGGCCCAAAATTCCCCGGTCGGGACCTTGCACTGTCCGGCCCGGCCTGTCCAAACTCCGTTCCGCCAAATGGGGCTTGGCCAATAAAGAGGGGCGTCGATGACCTATTGCCTGGGTATTGTGTTGCCGGCCGGCCTGGTCCTGGCCTCGGATTCGCG
>JAEKMB010000110.1 GCA_019508105.1 Alphaproteobacteria bacterium | reverse complement strand
CCAGCCCGCGACATGCCGGCCCTGGGCGAGCGCTGCCTTGACGGCCGCCAGGGCCGCCGGAACCTGCTCCGCCCGGTCGGCCGCGATAATGCCTATGGGCGCGCCGAATACCCGGCGGGGGCCGTCATCCAGGATCACCAGCATGGCGGGTTTGTGCCCGCCCTGGGGCGCCGGTTCAACCAACCGGAACTTACAACCGATAGTTGTTCCGGCGGGAACCCGGATCTTGAACCCGCGTTCCCGCACCCCATCTTTGTTCTACCGGCCGCCCATGATGGGACCGGAACAGCCGCTCAAAGGAGGGCTGGACATGAACAGGCACACGAGCTTCGCCAGCCCCTATTTGCTGGGTTTCGAGCATCTGGAAAGGTTGTTGGAACGCACCGCCCGCGGCGGCAGCGATGCCTATCCGCCTTACAATATCGAGACATTCGACGACGGTTCGCTGCGCATCATTCTTGCTGTGGCGGGCTTCTCGAAAGAGGAACTCAGCGTCAGTGAAGAGGACCGCCAGTTGGTGGTGCGCGGCAAACAGATAGAGGCCGAGGGCAAAACGTTCCTTCACCGCGGCATTGCAGCGCGACAATTTTTGCGCAGCTTCGTCCTGGCGGACGGCATCGAAGTAACCGCTGCCGCGTTGGAAAATGGATTGCTGACGATCGATTTGGCCCGAAAACAGGTCCAACCAAGTGTGAGGGTCGTAAAAATCAGTACTGGAGACATGCCATGACAGACAGATTTGTTGAAAGCGAAGAAAGCGATGACCGGAATTTCCTGGCCGGCCGCATCGCTTACATCAAGCCCACAGGCAGCGACGAAGCGCATCGCCTTGGCCTTATTCCCGCCAACATTGATCTGCCTGCCGGCATGAAGCTCTATGTCCTGCATGCCGAGGATGGCAGCGTGCTGGGCTTCACCGATGGTTATGCTTCCGCCTATGGCGCGGCGCTGCAGAACGAACTCACCCCCGTCAGCGTCCACTAGGGCGCAAGACGCCGAAAACAGAAAGCCGCGGGATTTCAGTCCCGCGGCTTTTTTGTTTAGAGTGGCTCGCATGCGCGCCATCATCGCACTCGCCGCCCTCGCCTTTCTTGCCGTGCCTGCCGGGGCACAAGAGGCACAGACCCCACCGCCTGCCGCACCGGCGGCGGCGCCAACCAATCCGCCCATGACCGGGCCACAGCTTCTGATATCCACCTCGATGGGCGACATCACCTTGCAGCTGGATGCGGTGCGTGCGCCCAGGAGCGTGGCCAACATCCTGCGCTATGTGAAGGAAAAGCATTACGACGGTACCGTCTTCTACCGCGTGGCCAAGGGCTTTGTGATCCAGATGGGAAGCTGGGAAGCCAATGGCAAAGGCCGCGGCATCCATCCGGGGCCGGTGCCGCTGGAAGCCAATAACGGACTTTCCAACCTGCGCGGCACGGTGGCGCTGGGCCGCGAGGATGCCCCGGACACCGCCAAGGCCGAATTCTACATCAACCTGGCCGACAACACGGCGCTGGACCATAAGGCGGAAGATCCGGGCAACAGCACCGGCTATGCCGTGTTCGGCCAGGTGACATCGGGCATGGATGTGGTGGATGCCATCGGCCAGGTGCCGACCGGCGATAACGGCCCGATGCCGGGCCAGGCGCCGGTCACGCCGATCGTCGTGAAGAAAGTGACGTTGCTGAAGTAGGTCAGGCTGCGGAGGACGCCGCGCCGTTTTTCTCGCCGGTTAGAATGGCGTACATCACTTCGGCTGATTTGGCGGCACGCAGCTTCTCGCACACGCCCTTGTCGCGCAGCAGGCGCGACACCCGCGCCAGGGCCTTGAGATGATCGGCGCCGGCATTTTCGGGCGCCAGCAGCATGAACACCAGATCGACGGGCTGGCTGTCCACCGCTTCGTAATCGATGCCGTTTTCCAGGCGGGCAAAAATGCCGGTGATGGTCTTGGCCTCCGTCATGCGGCCATGGGGAATGGCGATGCCGGTGCCGACCCCGGTGGTGCCCAGGCGTTCGCGCTCCATCAGGGTCTCGAAGATGCGCCGCTCGGACAGCCTGGTCAGGCCATGGGCGCGCGCCGCCAGTTCCTGCAGCAACTGCTTCTTGGACTGCGCTTTCAGGCCGGCGACAACGGCATCGGGCGCGAGCAGATCGGCAATATTCATTAATGATCCCGGTGAGAACCGTCCGCGTACCACGTACGTCGGCGGGGTATGTCTGCCCCGGTCCGGGGGCCCCTGCTCAAAAGCGGCGGGTTCATAGGCCGGGGCCCAGCCAATGTCAATCTTGACTAAAAAACAGCCGGTTAGCGGCTGGCATAGGCGGGCGTTTCACCGGCCTTGAGGCGGCGGCGTTCCACCGAAGAGGGGATTCGCAGGGCCTCGCGATATTTGGCGACGGTGCGGCGCGCGATGTTCACACCATCCGCGGTGAGCAGGGCGACGATGCGGTCGTCGGACAGGATCTCCCGCGAATCTTCGTTTTCGATCATTTCGCGGATGCGGTCGCGCACCGCTTCGGCCGAATGGGATTCGGCGCCGTTCACCGACTGGATGGACGCGGTGAAGAAATACTTCAGCTCAAACAGCCCGCGGGGAGTGGCGATATACTTGTTGGAGGTGACGCGGCTGACTGTGGATTCATGCATCGAGATGGCGTCGGCGATGATGCGCAGGTTCAGGGGGCGCAGATGGCGCACGCCATGGGTGAGGAAGGCATCCTGGTGGCGCACGATCTCGCTGGCCACCTTCAGGATGGTGCGGGCCCGCTGGTCCAGGCTCTTGACCAGCCAGTTGGCGTTGTTGAGGCAGTCGGCCAGGTAATTCTTGCTGTCCTTGTCGCGGGCATTCTTGGAGACGGTGCCGTAATAGCGGTTGTTGACCAGGAGGCGCGGCAAGGTGTCGGTGTTGAGCTCGATCAGCCAGCCGCCATCGGGGCCGACCTTGACGAATACATCCGGCACCACCGGGGTCACCGGCTCGGCGCCGAAAGCCAGGCCAGGCTTGGGATTGAGTTGGCGGATCTCGGAAATCATGTCGGCAATGTCTTCGCCGTCCACGCCGCACAGGGCGGTGAGCTGGCTGATGTCGCGGCGGGCGACCAAGTCCAGGCGCGTCAGCACGGCTTCCATGGCGGGGTCGAGCCGGTCCTTGGCCTTGAGCTGCAAGGAAAGGCATTCGGCCAGGTCGCGGGCGCCCACACCGACGGGATCAAAACCCTGCAGCACGCCCAGCACGGCCTGGACATCGTCGATTTCGCAACCCAGGCGGGTGGCGATATCCATCAGGTCGGCGCGCAGATAGCCGGTTTCGTCCACCGCATCGATCAGCGCCAAAAGGATCATGCGATCCTCCGGCAGCAGGGCGGCGATGGAAAGCTGGGCTTCCAGATGATCCTTGAGCGAGGCTTCGGCGGCGATGGAGGATTCCAGCCCGTCTTCGCCTTCATAGGCATTGCCGGACTTCACCGTGGTCCAGTCAGTCAAGGAGCCGGACTGCGGCCCTTCGGCGGACTTGGTGACCTGGTCGGCGTCATACATATTGTCATGGGCCGCTTCGTCCATGTCGGAAGCCTTGGAGAAATCTTCCCGGCTCAGCGCCTCGTCGGCGCGTTCGCCGATAGCGTCGGCCGCGGGACCTTCGGCGTCGCTGGTGACGGCCGCGGCGGCATCGTCGCGTTCCAAGAGCGGGTTCTTTTCCAGCTCGGCTTCGCAATATTCAGCCAGCTCGATATTGGATAGCTGCAGCAGCTTGATCGCCTGCTGCAACTGGGGGGTCATGACCAGTGACTGGCCCTGACGCATTTCCAGTCTTTGACCGACCCCAGCCATGGCGCGCCCTAGAGCGAGAACTTTTCTCCGAGATAGACGCGCCGCACATCGCGGTCGCTGACGATCTCGGTCGGGGTGCCTTCCTTCAGCACCCGGCCATCATGGAGAATATAGGCGCGGTCGATCACATCCAGCGCGTCACGGACATTGTGATCGGTGATCAAGACGCCGATGCCGCGGTCCTTGAGATGCTTGACCAGGTCGCGGATTTCGCCCACCGCGATGGGATCGATGCCGGCAAAGGGTTCGTCCAGCAGGATGTAGGAGGGATGGGTGGCCAGGCAGCGCGCGATCTCGACGCGGCGGCGTTCGCCGCCCGACAGCGCCACGGCCGGCGTGTTGCGGATATGGGTGATGCCGAATTCGGCCAGCAGCGATTCCACCATGGCTTCCAGGCGGGCGCTGTCCGGCTCCAGCAGTTCGGCGCAGGCGCGGATATTCTGTTCGGCGGTGAGACCGCGGAAGATCGAGGCTTCCTGCGGCAGATAGCCGATGCCCAGCCGGGCACGGCGGTACATGGGCAGCTTGGTGATGTCATGGCCGTCCACTTCGATCGAGCCGGTGTCGGCAGGGATCAGGCCGGTGATCATGTAGAAACAGGTGGTCTTGCCGGCGCCGTTGGGACCCAGAAGGCCCACCGCCTCGCCACGCTTTAACGAAAGACTAACCGATCGCACCACCGGCCGCTTGTTGAAGCTTTTGCCGATGCGCGACACCACCAGGCCCTTGCCGCCTTCGACCAGGTGCAAGGAATCGGTGGGCGTCTCACCGCCATTTTGCTGGTTTTCTCTGCTTATCTCGGTCATTGGCAAGAACCATGCCTGTTTGTGTTTAAGGAACCATGAAAATTAATTGGAGTTGGGAATGAACACGCCTTGGACCCGGCCGCCGCTCGAGCCCGGTGTCTTGGCGCCGCCGCCCAGGACCGCTTGGCCGGTGTTCAGATTGACGGTGAGTTGAGCGCCGCGCATCACATCCTTGCCTTTTTTCAGCACCACATTGCCGGTCATGAGAACGGTGCGCGGTCCCACCGAATAAACGCCGTTTTCGCCGGTGGCAGTGCCCGAAGCGGGTGAATCCACCACCACGTTGCCGCTGGCGGTCACCTTGTCGGCGTTGCCGTTAACGGTCGTCACTTTCACAGTGTTGGCGCGCAGCTTCATATCGCCCTGGGTCACTAGCACATTGCCGGAATAGGTGCCGCTCTTGGCATTGAGATCGGCCTGAAAATTATCCGCCGAAATGTCGATTTTCGCCTTGCTGTCATGCTTGCCGGTGATCGGCGCGTTGGCGGCCTGCAGTTCACCGGTGGCGGCGGCGCCCAATGCGAAAGCGGCGAGGAAAGCGAGAGCTGTCTTCATTTCCTGGTTCCAAATAGCGACATCTGCACATGACCCGACAAGGTGAGAATATTGGTGGCGCGGTCGGCGTGAAACTCATCGGCCCTGAGGGTGCCGTCGGGACCCTGGCCGGTCACCGGCTCATGGCCATGAATCATGCTCTGCTTGAGATTGGCCGAGGCGCTGCTGGTGTGAAGCTCGTAGCCGGTGGCGGTGAAGACATCGATACCGCCGGTCAGCTCCAGCTGGCCGGAGGCCATGTCCACCATGCCGGTGCGGGCGCGGGCGTTGAGCCAGTTCTTGCTGTCCAGCGCCAGGTCGGCTTCCAGATTCTTGAGAGTGGCCTTCTTGCTGTCATGGGCATCCTGCACCGCCATGTCGGCGGTGATGACATAGGGATTGCCCTTGGAGTCCGCACCGGTGAGCCGCGGCTTCATCATGGCCAGATCATTCTCGACGTGACCCAGCCGCTCATAGGACATCTGAATCTGGCGCGGCAGGCGCTGGACGAAGAAGAAAGCCAGCACCGCGGCGATGATCAGGAAGGCGCCCAGCGACAAGAGCCGCTTCATCAGGGCGACGAAGCGTGAATAACGCACTGCTTCCAGCGAAGTGGTGCGCACGCGCGCCGACCAGTCATAGCCCGGCCTGGAGGGATCGCGCTCCACCATGCTCATGCTATTCCCGCGGCGACGCAGTCATGGATGTGGATCACCCCCAGCGGGGCGGGCGAATCCGCGGCCACCACGAAAAGCTGGGTGATCTTCTTTTCGGTCATCAGCGCCAGCGCCTCGGCGGCCAGCTGGTCGGGACGGGCGATCTTGGGACCGCGGGTCATCACCTCGGAGGCCTTGCGCTTGTCGATGCCTTCGCCGGCATGGCGGCGGATATCGCCATCGGTGACGATGCCCGCCAGGGCGCCGGCGCTGTCGACAATGCCGACGCAGCCCAGCCGCCCCGACGCCATGGTGAGCAGCAGGGCCGGGACCGGCGTGTCCGGGCTCGCCAGCGGCACCGCATCGCCGCTGTGCATCAGGTCGCAGACGCGGATCAGGGCGCGGCCCAGGCTGCCGCCGGGATGCAGATCCCGATACTGGTCGGGCGAAAAGCCCTTGCGCTCCATCAGCGCTACCGCCAGGGCATCGCCCAGGCTCAGCATCATGGTGGTGGAGGTGGTGGGGGCCAGGCCCATCGGACAGGCCTCGGGGGCGCGCGGCAGCAGCAGCGCCACATCGGCCGCCTTGATCAGGGTGGAGTCGGGATTGGCGCCAATGGCGACGATGGGGATGCGGTGACGCTTGGCATAAGTAATCAGGTCGGACAGTTCCGCCGTCTCGCCGCCCCAGGACAGGAGCAGCAACAGGTCCTGGCGGGCAATGGCGCCCATGTCGCCATGGGAAGCTTCGGCGGGATGGACGAAATAGGCAGGCGTGCCAGTGGAAGACAGGGTCGCGGCGATCTTGCGCGCCACATGGCCGGACTTGCCCATGCCGCTGACGATGATGCGGCCCTTGGCGGCCAGCATAAGGGTGACGGCGCGGGTGAAGTCGCCGTCCAGCTGCTCCGCCAACTGGGCCAGAGCCTGGCTGGCGGTGACCAGCACCCGGCGCGCCGCACTGAGGTCGGCATCCGGGGCGGACACGGCGTGCAGAGAGGCTTTGGAGAGCGTCATTTAAGCCTTTGGAACCGCGTCTTAATTTCGACTTTCCGCCCACGCCGGCCCGAATTACGGCAGCGTTAAGCGAATTTCGTGCCAAGTTTCGCCCGAAACAGCATCAAGGGCAAGGTCAGCCCCTGGCGCGGCCCTTGGCGACCGGCGGCGGCGGGGTGTCATCCGGCGGCGGGCTGTTGTGATACTCGATGCTCTGGATGCGGCAGATGCGCTGCGCCGCCTCGTCGGTCGAGGAATAGATGCTGTCGCCCCGCGCCATGCAAGCATACTGGCTGGTATTGAGGGTATTGAAGCCCAGCGACGGATTGATCTGCAACAGGGTGCAGACCGCGGCGAAGTTCAGCCGGTACTGACGATGCTGGCGATCGATCACGATCAGCATGCGGTTGCCGGGCACCAGCACGAATTCGGCGACGGCGCCTTTTTGCAGACAGGGCATGCCGGTAAGCGGCGGAACATTCTGCGCCGCTGCCGGCAGGATCATCGCAAGGCTAAGAAGCAGGACCGCTCGGCAAGCCATGGCGATGTCCTAATGTGCGAAGATATCCACTTCTTCCCAACCGGCCAGATCAAGCGCGGCGCGGGCAGGCAGGAAATCAAAGCAGGCCTGGGCCAATGCGGTGCGCCCCTCGCGCGCCAGCATCGCATCCAGCAGGGTCTTGAGCTGGTGCAGATAGGCGACGTCGTTGGCGGCATAGGCGAGCTGTTTTTCGCTGAGCGATGCGGCGCCCCAGTCCGAGGATTGCTGTTCCTTGGAGAGGTCCACATTCAAAAGCTCGCGCACCAGGTCTTTCAAGCCATGCTTGTCGGTATAGGTGCGCACCAGCTTGGAGGCGATCTTGGTGCAATAGATCGGCCCCACCTCCACCCCCAGATATTGCCGGAACATGGCGATGTCGAAACGGGCGAAATGAAACAGCTTGATGACCTTGGGGTCGGCCAGCATCTTTTTGAGATTGGGGGCGCCATATTGGCCGGCCGCGAACTGCACGGCATGGCAGACCCCGTCGCCCGAGGACAATTGCGCCAGGCAAAGCCGGTCGCGTTGGGGGTTAAGACCCAGGGTTTCGGTGTCGATGGCGACCAGGGAGCCAAGGTCCAGCCCCTCCGGAAGGTCGCCCTGGTAGAGCTTGATCTTCATGGCGCTCCAATAGCGCAGCGGGCCGTTAATTAATAGAGTAACCCCATGCCGGAAGGGCCCAATAATTTCAAAGCAAGGCTGCGGAAGGACGGGGGCCCCGGGGTCCTGTTGTCGCTGCTGCTGCACGGGCTGATGGTGCTGATGGCGCTGTGGTATGTCAGCCACCGCCCGGTCCT